>JAXDMB010000153.1:0-7239 GCA_034666325.1 Vulcanimicrobiota bacterium | reverse complement strand
CGGAAGGGATTTGGTGCCGGCGACATTCACGACCGGCACTTTGAGCAGCGTCGGACAGGTCGCGAAGAATCCGTTCAATGTTGACCGCACGTCAGCGACTCGCATGCAGAGCTAAACCGCGGGTAACGTTGTTTTTTCGGGCCACTGATTCCGGCCTTCAGTTTCCTGCGCTCCTCAGCGTGGACCGCAAGCACGAGGTAGAACACGGCCGCGCGGGCGAGATTAAGCAGCCGCAGCGTCCGTTTTTCGAAGTTGTGCGGCTTGGACCATACGCTTGCGGATCATACCACGCCGGTGGGCCCTACATGAGACGACGTCGCCGCCGAAAGTGCACGATCGTCATCTCGACGTGTCGTTTTCGAACGTTCCGCCGACTCATGTCTTGCCGAACAACACCTAACGCCGTCTTTTCTTTTGTTGCTTGTCGGCTTTCTTTGCGGGAAGCGCTGTCTTTGCGTCTAGCTTTTTCTTGGCTTCCTGCTTCGAAATTTCGCGTAAGAGGACAGGTCTTCGTGGTTTGATCACCGCAGCAGCCGCTTGTGCATCTGTAGCATGCGGCATCACGCAAACAATGACCACCTGTGTAAGCGCATCTACCGCGTAGAACAGACGATCACCACCGGTTGTCTCGTATTGCCACAATGGCTTGAGGTTCTTGCCCTTCAGCGGAAACTGACGTGCGCCCAACGTTTCTAGCGGATGCTCGGTGATGCGCTCAAACGTTGCCTTCATAGCCTGCGGCGAATTTTCTACGAACTTTTCCCATTCGCGCTTTGCCTGTGCGGACGAAGCAACTAGAGCATAGCGTCCCTGTCGCCAGTTCGCAGGAACCGTTATCGGAGTCAAGAGTGTGCAGGCTGCGGTCTCAAGCGCCCAACTTCCTCAGTGAGCCGAGCCTGCAATTCGGCGTCGCGGAGAATATCCGCACTCTTACGCCACTGGTCGATGACGTTTTGAACTTCTTCGAGGGGGCGATCACTCTGAACCACCCTCTGAGCTGCTGCGACGAACTCCGTTGCAAATTCGCGTACATCTTCTGCATCGAATTGACGCAACCACTCAAACTCCATCGGGTATGCGTCAGCGTTGCCAGTAGTCCGGTTTAAGGCGTACTGAAGCACGACGGCGACTTGTTGAAGAAGGGCCTGCGCTGCGAATGCCTGCCGTGCGACGCGGCGATTCATCAATATGATAGCTTCCTGCTGACGTTCGCGCTGAATGATCACGGGCTCGTGGGAAGCGTGTTCGAGCAAGGACTTCGTTTCGTTCGAGAGCTGGGTCGTGCTCTTGACTGGACCCTCAAGTATCAACGTCATTTCTCACTCCTCAGCCCCCTGTATAACCCCTTTTATACCCCCTTTGTCTCACGATTGCAATACGAGGCGCGATCTTCGGCAAGAATCTGGTGCTGTCGACCGCTCTATACAGCCGCTCGAATGTCTTGAAGAGAGTCCCTGGCAAGCGTCTCGCCTGACTGGCGGCCCTGCTGTAGGACGAGAACCCGCTCCATTTGGCGTCCACGGCCTGAGCGCCGACGAGGTGGTGCCGGTCTATCGCCGCCTCATCGAAGACGGAACACTGCAACTCCATAAGGTACCGCACCAGAATACGGTGAGCCGCTGAATGAACGATGAGCGACGAGCGACGCAGCGTCGGCCGCGATCGTCAGTGTGTCCGCTAGACCCCCAAATACGCCTTCTTCACTTGGGGATCGTCCAGCAGCTCCGCGGACGGGCCGCTCAGCGTGATGCGGCCGGTCTCCAGCACGTACGCGCGCGAGCTCACCTCGAGCGCCGTTTGCACGTCCTGCTCCACGATGAGGATCGACACGCCCGTCTCGTGGATTTGCGCCAGCAGTTCGATGAGCTGGTCCACGAGCACCGGCGCGAGGCCCAGCGACATCTCGTCGATCAGCAGCATCTTCGGGCGCGCCATCAGCGCGCGCGCAATCGCGACCTGCTGCTGCTCGCCGCCCGACAGCCGCCCCGCGAGATAGTCGTACCGCTCGCGCAGCCGCGGCAACAGATCGAGCATGCGCGCGAGATCGGACTCCACCTCGCGGTCGGTGCGCGAGTACGCGCCCATCCGCAAGTTGTCTTCCACCGACAGCGAGCCGAACAGCCGCCGCCCCTGCGGCACCTGCAGCACGCCGGCATCCACGATGCGGTCCGGTTCGAGCCCCGTCAGCAAACGCTCGCCGTAGCGCGCCGAGCCGCTCCACGTCTTCACCACGCCGCTCACCGCGCCGAGCAGCGTCGACTTGCCGGCGCCGTTGGAGCCGATCAGCGCGACGACCTCGCCCGGCTCGACGCGCATCGACACGTCCCACAACACCTGCGTGTCGGCGTAGCCGGCACACAGCATGTCGATCGCGAGCGGGCTCGCGGGTTTCGCGGCCGCCGCGGCGCGCGCGGGCGCCGTCATGCGTGCGCGTCCGGCGGCTGCACGCGCGCCGCTTCGGCGCGCTCCGCTTCGATGATCTTCAACTGCTCCTGGCGCTTCACCCAGCGCGAGCCGAGATACGCTTCGATGACTTGCGGCGACGCGAGCACGTCGCTCGGCGCACCCTGCGCGATCTTCTTCCCTTCGGCGAGCACGACGATCGTCGTCGAGATCGACACGATCGCTTTCATCAAGTGCTCCACCACAATCAGCGTGACGCCGCGGCGGTTGACGTCGCGCAGCAGCTCGACCGCTTCGTCCACCTCGGTCGCGTTCAGCCCGGCCATCACCTCGTCGAGCAGCAGCACGTCGGGATCGAGCGCGAGCGCCTTGGCAACCTCGAGCCGTTTGCGGTCCGGAATCGTCAAGTCGCTCGCCGCACGGTCCGCCACGCGCGCGAGTCCCACGATCTCGAGCAGCTCCTGCGCGCGCTCGAACGACGCGCGCGTCGAGCGCTTCCCGCCGTAGCGCCCGTACATCGCGCCGACCGCGACGTTCTCGCGCACGGTCAAGCTCGCGAACGGCTTCACGATCTGGAACGTGCGCGCGATGCCGAGATGGCACACGTCGTGCGTCGGCACGTCGGCGATCCGCCGACCGGCGTACCGCACGGCGCCCGTCGTCGGCTTGTACACGCCGCTGATCACGTTCATCAGCGTGGTCTTGCCAGAACCGTTCGGCCCGATCAATCCCACCACGCTGCCGCGCTCGACGTCAAAGCTCACGTCGCTGAGCGCCCACAGCCCGCCGAAGCGCATGCCGACGTTCTCGATGCGCAGCGCGACCTCGGCCGCCGTCGCCGGAGCGCTCATGCTTTGTACGTCTCCAGGCTCTTGAGCCACGTGCGAACGCCGCCGCGCAACCCGAACAGCCATACGAGCCCGCGCGGCAGCAGCAGCACGACCGCCACGATCACCGCGCCGAAGAACAGGCTGTGCACCTTGATGAAGTAGCGCTGCAGCAGCTCGTTGACGCCGGACAGGATGATCGCGCCGATGAACGGCCCCGCGACCGTTCCGACGCCGCCCAGGATCGTCATCACGATGGGGAACACGTTCGCGTCCTCGGCGAACGTGATGCTCGGGTCGATGAAGCCGTTGCCGCGCGCGAACACCGCGCCGGCCGCGCCGGCGATCGCCGCGCCGATCGCCCACGCGTAGATCTTGTAGCGCGTCGCCGAAATGCCGAGCACCGCCGCAGCATCCTCGTTCTCGCGAATGGCGACGAACGCATAACCGAGCTTCGACCGCGCGATCAGATAGGTGAGCCCGATCGCCGCCGCCGCCACGACCCACGCCGCATAGTAGTAGATCGAGAAGTGCGCCTGATCCACTTGCTTGAGCGCCAGCCCGCCGGTTCCGCCGAACACGTCGAGATTGCCGATGATGTCGGTCACCGCGAGCGCCGTGCCGAGCGTCGCGATGCCGAAGTAATGGCCTTTGAGCCGCAGCACCGGATAACCGACGATCGCGGCAAAGGCGGCGTTCACCACCACCGCGAGCGCGATGTCCGCGAACAGGTTGTCGATCCCGCGCGCGCTCAGCAGCGCGGCGCAGTACGCGCCCAGCCCGAAGAACGTGACGTTTCCGAACGACACGTAGCCGGTGTAGCCGCCGATGAAGTTCCAGCCGTACGCGAGCGCGGCATAGATGAGGATCGTGCGGAACAGCGTCTGATAGCCGGGCAGCACCGTGGGCACCAGCAGCAGCAGCACCATCAGCCCGACCGCGAACCACAGCGCCGTGCGGTTTCCCACGATGCCCGTGATGCTGAGGCGGCGCGCAACCGCGGAGACCGAAGCGATTGTCCGCTTCGACGCCGGGGCCTCGGGCGGCGAGCTCACGCGGTGGCGCGTCCCTTGATGCCGGTCGGGCGCACGATGAGAACGATCAGCAGCACGATGAGCGCCACCGCGTCCTGCAAGCCGGCGCCGCTGATGTGCTGGCCCCAGATTGTGCGGTCGAACTGCGAAGCGAACGCTTCGACGATGCCGTACGCCAAGCCGCCGATCAGCGCGCCTTCGACGGAACCGAGCCCGCCCAGCACGCACACGACGAACGCCTTGATGAGAAACGGCTGCCCCATCGTCGGATTGAGCGAGTACGAGAGCGACAGCAGCGTCCCCGCGACGCCCGCGAGCCCCGCGCCCAAACCGAACACGACGGCATAGATGTGTGCGACGCGCACGCCCACGAGCTGCGCCGCGCCGATATCCATGGACGTCGCGCGAATCGCGCGCCCCATCTTCGAGCGCGTGAGCCACAGCTGCATCACGCCGGTGATCACCAGCGCCGCGATCAGCGTGTAGAGCTTCGCCCACGGCACCGTGATGCCGGCGAGGGTGAAGTTCGTCCCGGAGTACGCGGTCGTGACGCCGCGCGTGTCGCCGGTCCACACGAGCAGCGCGATGTTCACGATGAGCAGCGACAGCCCGAACGTGAGCAGGAACGTCGTGAGCACCGGCGCGCGCGCCACCCAGTTGATCAAATACAACTGGATGAAATAGCCGAGCCCGAACAGCACGAGAAAGGAGATCGGCAGCGAGAGGAACGGGTCGAGGTGGAAGCTCGTGAAGAGCTGCCACGTGAGGTACGCCCCGAGCATGATGAACGCACCGTGCGCGAGATTGATGATGTTCATGATGCCCCAGACCAGCGAAAAGCCGAGGGCCACCACGGCCAGGATCCCGCCTGCGAGAATCCCGTTGACGAGATCCTGAGCCAGTAGGTGCACGGAAGTCTCCTAGTTCAGCGCTGGCCCCACGGCGGCGCGGGGTATTTCACCGGCGCTTCGGCGAGACCGCGCGGCCACACCGTCACGAGCCGTCCGTTCTGGATCTGGTTCGTCACCATCGGCTTGTACACGTTCATGCCGCGGTTGTCGAACTTTATGATGCCGTAGAACGTCGTCACGTCGAGCTTCGCGAGCGCGTCGCGCACCTTCTCGGTGTCCAGCGTGCCGGCGGCCGCCAGCGCGTACTGGAACGCGAGGCACGCCGCGGTCGACTCGGCGTTGTGATAGTCGGGCCGGTGATGGTACACCGCCTCGAACGCCTTCGCGTAGTCCTTCGCGCTCGCGTAGAAGCCCGGATGGTCCGCGTGGTACTTCACCGCGTCGGACCACTGCGCGCCGCCGAACACGTCGTTCGCGTCCTTGCCGAGCGAGTTCGCGAAGTCCGGGGTGTCGGGACCGACCGAATAGCCGTACACGCGCGCGGACACGTTCTGCTCTTTGAGACCCTTGTGCACGAGCAGCGCGTCCTGCAGATGCCCGGCGTTGAGGATCACGTCGGGATTGGACGCCTTCACCGCGGACACGATCGACGACACGTCGGTCGCGGTGTCGGGATACTTGTTGTTGTAGACGACCTTCATGCCGTGCGAGGTCGCCCACTCGGCCGCGCCTTGCGCGACCTCTTGCGAGAACGAGTCGCTCGCAGCCGTGATCGCGACGGTTTGCGCCGCGGGCTTCTGCTGCTTCGACATCTCGAGGATGCCTTCGAGATAGCGCTTCGCGGGCGACAGCACGGCGAACGTGTACTTGAAGCCTTGGCTGAAGATCTTCTCGGCCGCGCCGTTGCCTTCCACCATCGGCATCTTCTTGCGCTCCACCATCTGCGCGACGGTGAACGCGGTGCCCGAGCCGTACGGCCCGAGGATGAAGTTGACGTGGTCTTGGTCGATCAAACGCTCGGCGAGCGCGGCCGCGGTCGCGGGCTTCGACTCGTCGTCGTAATACTTGATCTCGACCTTGTACGACTTACCGCCGACCTTGAGCCCGCCGTGCGCGTTCACGTAGTTCTTCCAGAAGTCGTAGCCCTCTTGGGTAAGATGGCCTTCCTTCGTGAGCGAACCCGTCAGCGAGACGGCCGAGCCGAATAGGATCGTGTCGCCTGCGGCGGAGACGGGAACGGACGGAGCTGCGAGCGTCGCGCAAAGCGCGAGAATGCCGAGCGCCGCCGTAGGACGCAGTTTCATAAGAGGTCCTCCGGACGGAACAAAACTGCACGCACGATGCGCCCCGGCGGGAACGATTCCTGCCTAAAGCCGCACCCGAGCGGCAACTTTGCGAACGTTTCGCTGCTTCAGCCGCGCTGAGGAAGCGCCGCGCGCAGCGATGCGACGTACGCGCCCGCCTTCGCGGCGGCCTCGTCGCCGCGCGAGCCGGCATACGAATCCACGACAGCGCTCCCGACGACGACGCCGTCCGCGACGGCGCCGATCGCGGCCACGTGCGCGGGCGTCGAGATGCCGAATCCGACGGCAATCGGCAGTTGCGTCGTGGTACGCAAGCGTGCGACCTCCGCGGCGACCCAACCGACGTCGGGCTCACGCCGCGCGCCGGTGACACCCAAACGCGAGACGAGATAGATGAATCCGCTCGACGCAGCCGCGATCCGCGCGGCGCGCGCATGCGGCGTCGTCGGCGCGAGCAGCAGCGGAATCGCCAACCCTGCCGCGCGCAGCGGCGGCGCGAACGCGGCGAGCTCCTCGAGCGGAACGTCCGGAACGATCGCGCCGACCGCGCCCGCAGCGCGCGCGTCCTGCGCGAAACGCTCGGCGCCGTACCGGTCGACCGGATTCACATACGTGAAGAACAGAATCGGCGCCGCACCGCGCGCGCGCGCTTGCGCCGCGATCGCGATGGAGTCCGCGAATTTCATACCGCCGTGCAGCGCGCGCTGTCCGGCGGCGGCGATCGTGGGGCCGTCGGCGAGCGGATCGCCGTACGGAATACCGAGCTCGATCAGATCGGCGCCGGCCTGCGTGAGCGCGTCGATCACGGCGAGCGTCGTCT
>JAXDMB010000152.1:0-3291 GCA_034666325.1 Vulcanimicrobiota bacterium | reverse complement strand
GTTCATCAGCCCGGACCAGAAGATGCGCAACCAGGGCGTGCAGCTGAAGTTCAACCCGATCGTCGAGAACCTGCGCGATCAGCGCGTGGTGGTGGTCGACGACTCGATCGTGCGCGGCACCACGACGCCGCGCATCGTGTCGCTGCTGCGCGACGCGGGCGCGCGCGAAGTGCACCTGCGCATCACGTCACCGCCGATCATGCACCCGTGCTATCTGGGCGTCGACATGGCGTCGTACGCGGAGCTCATCGCGGCGAACCTGTCGGTCCCCGGAATTTGCGAGCGCGTGGGCGCGGACTCGCTGGGCTATCTGAGCATCGACAACCTCGTCGACTCGACGGGCCGCGACCGCCGCGACTTCTGCCTCGGTTGCCTCACGGGCCGCTACCCGAGCCGTCCGGCGTCGTCCCACGGCGCGATGGCCGATCTCCAGCCGGCGCTCAAAGCCTGAGCTGCTCGCGCTCGAAGCGCGGCGCTTATCGACCCGGCTCGGACGCCGCCGGCGGATCGCTCGCCGGGAACGACTCGTCCACCGCTTCGTCGTAGGCGTCGAGCCCCGCGAGGCGGTCTTCCTCGGCCTGTTTGCCGCTGCCGTTCGAGCTCGCGTTGTACTCGGCAGGCTTGTCCGGGCTCGACGGATCGGTCACCGGCCCGGTGGGCTGGTTCGGCGACGGCTCGGGATCGGGGATCATCGGCTCTTGGGGATTCATACGGGCGGTGTACCCGCCGGGGCGGCGATCTGCCGCCCCGGCCACGAGCCGGCGGCTAGACTGCGGCCGCCGTCGCCGTCGTCTTGGCGACGCCGTTGGTCGGCGTGCCGTTCTTCGCGAGGTCTTCCACGATGTGGACGAACGCGCGGACCGGTGTGCCGGTCGGGCCCTTCGCCATGAACGGCGACTCGCTGTCGAGATACGCGGTGCCCGCGACATCGAGATGGATCCACGGCGTGTCGCCGACGAACGCTTTGAGGAACGCGCCGGCCGTTTCCGCGCCGGCGGCGCGGCCGCCCGTGTTCTTGAGATCGGCGATGTCGCTCTTGATCTGCTGCTCGTAGTCCGGGTAGAGCGGCAGGCGCCAGTAGCGCTCGCCGCTGTCGGCCACGACTTTGAGGAAGCGCTCGACGAACGCGTCGTCGTTCGACATCGTGCCGCTCGCCGCGTGGCCGAGCGCGACCACGCACGCGCCCGTGAGGGTCGCGGTGTCGATGATCTTCGTCGCGCCGAGCATCTTCGCGTAGCACAGCGCGTCGGCGAGAATGAGACGGCCTTCGGCGTCGGTGTTGATCACCTCGATCGTCTTGCCGTTCATCGCTTTGAGGATGTCGCCGGGCTTCATCGCGCGGTGTCCCGGCAGGTTCTCGGACGACGGCACGAGGCCGATCACGTTGAACTTCGGGCGCAGCTTGCCGATCGCCCACATCGCGCCGATCACGCCGGCGCCGCCGGACATGTCGTACTTCATCTCGTGCATGTTCTCGGCGGGCTTGATCGAGATGCCGCCGCTGTCGAACGTGAGGCCCTTGCCGACGATCGCGAGCGTCTCGCTGGACGACGGATCGCCTTTGTACGTCATCACCGAAAGCGTGGCGGGCTCGTCCGAGCCGCGCGACACGCCGAGCAGCGAGCCCATACCGAGCTCGAGCATCCGCGCTTCGTCGAGCACGTCGAACTCGAGTCCCGCGTCGGCCGCGAGCTCTTTGGCGCGGTTCGCGAGATGCGTCGGCGTCATGTCGTTTGCCGGTGTGAGCGCCATGGTGCGCGCGGCGTTCACCGCCTCGCCGATCACCGTGCCGCGCCTGACGCCGCTCTCCACCGCGCTCGCGTCGGCGCTTCCGGTGAGGATCGTGACGTCGGTCGTGACGATGGGCTTGTCGGCTTCGGTGCGGTAGAGCGTCGTGTCGATCGTCGCGGCGACCGCGCCTTCGGCGGCGAACGACGCCGCGAGCAGCGCATCGCCGCCGTCCGGCAACACGATCGTGATCTGTTTCACGCCGCGCTTGCCGAGATAGCGCACCGCCGTGCCGGCGTATTTCGCGAGCGCGGACGGCTTGAGCTTGTCGCGCTCGCCGAGACCGATGACGAGAACGCGTTTGAACGAGGCGTCTTTCGCGTGGATCAGGGACGTCTCATTCGGTTTGCCGGCGATCTCACCACCCGAAAGGACGTCGGCGATCGCGCCGCCCAGAACGCGATCGACTTCGGCTGCGACGCCGTCGACCGCGCCGCCCGCGAAGACCGGAACGACGAGCGCGCCGGTCGCCACCGACGTAGCCGCGTCGCTCGAGACGTGGACCTGCATGGATTCCTCCGGATGGACAGAAGCGGTCGAACCGACCGTGATGGACAACCTGATTGCGATTACCCGCGTTGCACCCGCGTCCTCCCGATGAGCGACGCCTACGCGCGGGCGGGCGTGGACATTGCCGCCGGAAACCTCGCCGTCCAGCGTTACCGTGACGTCACGTCCGGGTGGACCCATCCCGACCAGCTAGGCACGCTGGGGGGGTTCAGCGGGCTGTTCCGGCTGCCCGGCGACGGCAAGCGCGCCCTCGTCGGCTCGACGGACGGCGTGGGCACGAAAATTCTCATCGCGTCCGCGATGCGCCGGTACGACACGGTGGGCGCCGACCTGGTGAACCACTGCGTCAACGACATCTTGGTGACGGGCGCCGACCCGCTGTTCTTCCTCGACTACTTGGCGGTGGGCAAGCTCGATCCGGAAGTTGCCGCGCTGGTCGTGTCCGGCGTGCACCGCGCGTGCCGCGAGAACGCGTGCGCGCTGCTCGGCGGCGAAACGGCGGAGATGCCGGGCGTGTACCGGCCGGATCATTTCGACCTCGCGGGCACGATCGTCGGGCTGGTGGATCTGGACGCGGTGCCCGATCCCAACCGCGTGAATCCGGGCGACGCAATCGTCGGATTGCCTGCCGTGGGATTGCACACGAACGGTTACACGCTCGCGCGCGCGCTGATCGCGGAAGAAGAATACGCCGCTCCGTTCGGCGACACGACGTACGGCGACGCGCTGCTCGCGCCGCATCCGTCGTATCTCGAGCCGGTGCGCGCGATTCGCAAGGTGGCGGACGTGAAGTCGATGGCGCACATCACCGGCGGCGGGTTGCTGGAGAACGTTCCGCGCACGCTGCCCGAGCACGCGGCGGCGGTGTTCGAGCAGACGCGCTGGAATGTGCCGCCGATCATGGCGGAGCTGGTGAAGCGCGGCAACCTCGCGCACGAGGAGCGTTATCGCACGCTCAACATGGGCGTGGGCTACACGCTGATCGTGCCGATC
>JAXDMB010000151.1:0-3325 GCA_034666325.1 Vulcanimicrobiota bacterium | reverse complement strand
CGGGCGCTATTCGTTCGACCAGTAGTCCTTGAGCGCTTTGCCGCGGCTGGGGTGGCGCAGCTTGCGCAGCGCCTTCGCTTCGATCTGGCGGATGCGCTCGCGCGTGACCCCGAACTCCTGTCCGACTTCCTCGAGGGTCCGCTGGTGGCCGTCTTCGAGACCGAAGCGCAGCACCAGCACCTTGCGCTCGCGCTCGGTGAGGTTCTTGAGGACGTCCTGCATCTTCTCTTTGAGCAGCATCACGGACGCCGCTTCCGCAGGCGCGACCGCTTCCTGATCTTCGATGAAGTCGCCGAGGTGCGAGTCTTCTTCTTCGCCGATGGGCGTCTCGAGCGAGATCGGCTCCTGCGAGATCTTGATGACCTCGCGCACCTTCTCGGGCGTGAGCCCCATCTCGTTGGCAATCTCTTCGACCGTCGGATCGCGGCCGAACTCCTGCAGGAGCTGGCGGCTGATCTTGATGAGACGGTTGATCGTCTCGACCATGTGGACCGGGATCCGAATGGTGCGAGCCTGGTCGGCGAGCGCGCGCGTGATCGCCTGGCGAATCCACCACGTCGCGTACGTCGAGAACTTGTAGCCCTTGCGGTAGTCGAACTTCTCGACCGCGCGGATCAGCCCGAGATTGCCTTCCTGAATGAGGTCGAGGAAGAGCATGCCGCGGCCGACGTACTTCTTCGCGATCGACACGACGAGCCGCAAATTCGCTTCGGTCAGCTTGCGCTTCGCGTCTTCGCCGCCGAACACGACGGCGTTGTCGGCGGTGCCGTTCTTGAGCGCTTCTTTTTCGCCGGACTCGATCGCCATCGCGAGACGGCGTTCGTCCTCCATCGAGAGCAGCGGGACGCGCCCGATCTCCTTGAGGTACATCCGGACCGGATCGTCGAGGGCGAGACCGGCCGGCATCGCGACCTCTTCGGTCTCCTCGCGGTCGGCGGGTTTCTCGTCCTTCGCCTGCTCTTCGACGATCTCGATGCCGAGCGACGCGATCTCCTCGAGGAGATCGTCCATGCGCTCGGGCGCGACGTCTTCGACGTTGTCGAAAACGGCGTTGATCTCTTCATAGGTCAGCGTGCCGCGCTTCTTGCCGGCGACGAGCAGCTTCTTGATCTGCTCTTCGAGCGAGAGTTGCGGTGCTTCCGCGGTTGCGGCGGCGGGTTTCTTCGTACGTGCCATGGTGGTCTTCACCCCCTTCCTCTGTCGGGCTCGGGAACCGGAGAATGTACTCCCCCGGAGGGGTTATCCTTTCAATTCGGCGGCGAGTGCCGCGTGTTCTTCGCGGAGATCGGTCGGGACGGGATCACCCGCCTCGAAGAGGCGGTCGATCCGTTCCTCGAGCTCCCGGTAGCGGCGCTGAGCATCGTCGCGCGCGAAACGCACGACGACGCGATCGAGCTGTGCTCGCCGTTCCTCGGTGTCGTTCAGCCGAACCACGCCGGAGACGGACGCGAGCGTCGCAGCCGCGTCATCATCTCCTGCAAACACCGCTCGAACGTCCGACGGTTGCACGAGCGAGCGAGCATGACTCCGCAGCGCCTCCCACACGCGGCGAAGACGGGGATCGTTGAACCGTGCGGCTGGTATGCGGTCGGCGTACTCGGCGATGAGCGACGGTTCGTCCATCACGATGCAGAGCACTTCGCGCTCGAACGACGGGCGCTCCATCATGGCCGGAACGACATGCCGCGACGCGTTCGCGTCCCCGCTGCGCGGCGCGAAGTGCACCGGATTCAGCAGCAAACGCGCCCGCCGCAGATCGTCGACCGACAAACCGAGCCGCCCGGCAGCATAGACGCGCCAGCGGTCCTGCTCTTCGGGCGGCGCGAGCCGGCGAATCGTCTCCTCCGCCCAGCGCGCCATCGCGCCGCCTTCCGTGCGGCTGCCGCGCCGCTCGATCTCCGCGTCGATCTTCACCTGCGTCGCGGGCATCGGTTTGTCGAGCAGCGCTCGGAACGCGTCCGCACCGTTGCGGCGCACGAACTCGTCGGGATCCTTGCCGTCGGGAATGCGCACCGCCGCCGCGACGACGCCTTCGGCCGTGAGCACGTCGATCGACTTCAGCGCCGCTTCGACGCCCGCGGCGTCCGCATCGAAGCACAGGATCGCGCGCGACGCGACCTTGCGCAGCTCGTGCGCCTGTTCCGGCGTGAACGCCGTTCCGAGCGCGGCGACGGCGTTCGCGAAACCCGCCTGGTGCAGCGCGATGCAGTCGAGATAACCTTCCACGACGATCGCGGTGTCCTCGCGCGCGGCCGCGCGCCGCGCGACGTTGAGCGCGAACAGATACCGGCCTTTCACGTACACCGGCGTGGTCGAGGTGTTGATGTACTTCGGCTCTTGGTCGCCCAGCGCGCGGCCGCCGAACGCGATCGTCTCGCCGGTGGTGGCGAGCGTCGGAATCATCAGGCGGTCGCGGTAGAAGTCGTAGAACCCGCCGCGCTGGCTCGGTTTGAGCAGGCCCGCTTTCGCGGCGAGCGCGGGATCGACGTCGTTGCGGCGCAGCTCGCCGACCAATCCGTCCCAGGCGTCGGGCGCGAAGCCGAGTGAGAACGCCTCGATCGTCGCGTCGGTGATGCCGCGGTTCGCGCAGTACGCGCGCGCTTGCGCGCCTTCGCGCGGGTCGAGCAGCATGCGGTGGAACCACGCGCGCGCGACCTCGTTCGCGTGGTAGATCGCTTCCTTCTCGCTGCGCGCGCGCGCCGTGCGCGGGTCTTCGTTCTCGATCTCCACGCCGTAGCGCTTGCCGAGGATCCGCAGCGCGTCCTGAAACCCGACGTTCTCGAGCTTCTGCACGAACGTGAGCACGTCGCCCTTCGCGTCGCAGCCGAAGCACTTGTAGAATCCGCGGTCGGGATGGACGTGGAACGACGGCGACTTCTCGCCGTGGAACGGGCACAACCCCACCAAGTCGTTCCCGCGTTTGCGCAGCGAGACGTACGCCCCGATCACCTCACCGATGTCGGCGCGTGCGAGGACCTCCCGCTTCACACCCTCGTCGATGCGCACGGCACATACGTTCGACGCGGAGGTCTCGGAATCCGCCGCGGGCGCCGAGCGCCGTCGTTCCGCTAACGCGGTACAATACGCGCCGTTCGCGCCGCGCTACGCTTTCCTCACTACCAACGAGGAGACGTCATGCACCGCACAAGCTTTCTGACCGCGCTCGGCGCGGCGGCCGCGCTCACCCCGCTCGTCGTTCCGCCCGGCCGCGCCGGTGCTGCGACCGCGGCCGCGGTTGACGAGGTTCGCGCCAAATTGCTCCCCGGCCAGCGCCTCGTCGCGTTCGCCGTGACCGAAGGCGCGAACGTCATCGACCTCGCCGGCG
>JAXDMB010000150.1:0-2658 GCA_034666325.1 Vulcanimicrobiota bacterium | reverse complement strand
GGTCGCGCTCGCGGCCTCGCTCGGCGTCGTCGGGATTGCCGCTCCGCTCGCGCCCAATTTCGGCGTCGCCGGCGCGCCTGCCGTGCCGACCGGCGCGCCGCGGCACGTCGTGCGCGCGCAGTTGTTCGTCGTCGATCAGCGCGGTAACGAGCGCGATCTGAAGCTTCCTTCCGGCACCGTGATGTACCGCAGCGAGCTGAGCACGTTCGACGATCTGCATTCCGCCGGCCGTCTCGATCCCAAGCACCTGCGAGCGGTGCTCCAGCAGCTCGAAGCGGACGCGCACACGAGTGAGGCCGACCGCACCGTGATTCACAAGATCATCCAGCACACGCCCTAGAGGTTTCGATGTCGCTTTCGATCCCAGCGCCGGCCCGGCGCTCTCTTCGACGTGCCCTGCGCACCGCGTGCGCGCTGCTCGCCGCGGTTCTCGCGCTCGGTTCCATCACGGCTCCGGCGCGCGCGGCCGGCGAGGCGAGCGACGTGGTGGTCGACGTGCTCGACGCCGCGACCGGCGCGCCCGTTTCGCTCGCGCGCGTGCTGCTGCAAGGCGAGGTGGGTTTGGTCGCCTACACCGATCCCGACGGGCACGCACGGTTCGAATCGGTCGCGACGGGCTCGTACCGCGCGATGGTGGTGAAGCGCGGCTTCGTCGCGGCGCGCTCGTCGCTGTTCGACGTCGCGGCGCGGCGCACGTCGAGCGTGCGCGTGCGGATGCAGCGCTCGGGTGCGGGACTGAAGCACATCGGAAGCGTCAGCGTCACGAGCTCCCCTGCGCGCGCGTCGCGCGAGGTGGGCCAGGACGACGCGCTGCGCTATCTCGACGGCTCGCTGCGCGACGCGATCGGCGATCTGCCGGGCGTTACAGCATCGGGCGACGGCTTTGCGATCGACGGCAACGACCCGTCGCAGACCGGCACGTCGGTCGACGGCGTGTCGATTCCGGGCGCGGGCGGTTCGCTCGCCGCGCGCGGCATCAACGCGGATCTGTTCGGCGGCGCGAGCGTTTCATCGGGTGCGTCGCACGGCGCGCTCGGCGGCGAGGTCGCGTTCCGCACACTGCAGCCGACGCGCTTCGCGCAGCAGCAGGCGACGCTGCGGTACGGGAGCGACGACTCGTCGTCCGCGCTGTTCGTCGCGCGCGGCTCGGTGAAGAACCTCGGCTACGTGTACCAGCACGCGTCGCGCGGGCGCACGAGCGCGTTCACCGGGCTCGACTTCACCGACGAGTCGGGACTCGCGTACCGCCACGACGGCGACCGTTTGCTCTCGGGCGATCTCGCGAAGCTGCGCTGGGCGCCGTCGATCGCGCAGACGCTCACGCTCACCGCGACCGCGTCGAGCGGTGAGAACGGGCTCGTGTGCGCGCAGCTCACTGCACGCTTTCCGTGCAGCTACGGACCGGGTGCGGTCGACCGCACGCGCGGCGGTTTGGTCACGCTGTCGGAGACCGCGACGATCGGTTCCACGACGCTGATGCTCGCCGGGTTCGCGAACGGATCCCGCGACAGCGTCGACGAGCGCGGCCGCATGCTGGCCGGCGTCGCGGCGCCGGAGAGCAGCACGTTGAACGCGAACGCGCGCGGGTTCAATCTCGGCGTGCAACTGCCCGGCGGCGACCGCCACGACGTGTCGTTCAACGCGCAGAGCTTCGGCATGCGCTTCGACGGCACCACGACCACGACGCTCGGCACGTTCCCGCTGACGCAGACCACGACGTATCACGGCGCGTCGCTCGTCGACCGTTATCATCCCGATCAGCGGTTCACGATCACCGCGCGCGCGGGCGTGAACGGCGGCGACGGCACGAGCGGGTTCACGACGGGGCTCGACATTCGCTGGCTCCCGAACCGCAACACCGCGTACGCGGTGACGGGCTCGGTCGGCGACGCCGGCGGCGGCGTCGCCGTGAGCGGAACGGCGTTTCCCGATCCGCGCTCGCTCACGTTCGACTGCGCGAACGGCGTCGCGTACGGCAACGTGCCGTCGGTGAACGCCCAGCGCCAGCGCTCGTCCGCTTTGCGCGCGTCGGTCGAGCGCTCGGGCCGTCGCGGGCGTCTTGCATTGACCGCGTGGACCGCGCGGCTGCTCGGCGCGCCGGTGCTCACCGCGCTCGACGCGAGCGCGAGCGGCGTGCCGCCCGCGTATCTCGGCGCGGTGGGCGCGTTCGCGTCGTCGCCGTGGGTGTGCGGTTCGCCGGCGATCGGCTCGCTCGCGTTCACGTCGTTCCAGCCCGCCGATCAGCTCAACCGCGGCATCACCGCGGCCGGAACGCTGGAGTTCGGCAAAGCGCTGCTGGCGGGATTCGCGACGGTGCAGTCGCGTTTCGTAACGGACGGGACTGCCGCAACCGCGGCGCTGTCGCCGGTCGGCGCGCAAGTGCCCGGCACGCCGCTGCACCGCGCGGGACTCGTCGCGACGGTGAAGCTCGGCAAGTCGGTCGACGCGCTCGCGAACGTGAGCTATACCGCGGCGAACAATCCGAACCGTCTGCCGGCGTACACCGTGTTCAACGCCGGCTTCGCCGCGCCGCTGCGCGAAGGTTCGCTCGCGCTGGTGGGAACGAACCTCGGCAACGCGCATCCCGGCCCGTTCGTGTCGAGCGGCGACGTGTTCGCGCTGCCCCGCGCGGGCGCCGCGCCGCTCGCGCTCGTCGGA
>JAXDMB010000149.1:0-4488 GCA_034666325.1 Vulcanimicrobiota bacterium | reverse complement strand
CGCGGAAGCGCTGCGTTCGCTCGACGCGATCGGGGGCGGGGGCGCGCCGCTGCCCGCCGCGGTCGGCGAAGAGCTCAGCGAGCGTCTCGGACTCAGCTACGTCGAAGGCTACGGTCTCACCGAAACGATCGCGATGACGCACGCGAACCCGCCGGAGCGCACGAAGCTGCAATGCCTCGGCATTCCGACGTTCGGCGTCGACTCGCACGTCGTCGATCCCGAGACGCTCGAAGAACTGCCGCAGGGCGAGACCGGCGAGATCGTCATCGCGGGCTCGCAGGTGATGCGCGAGTACTGGAACCAGCCCGAAGCGACGGCCGAAGCGTTCATCGAGCGCGACGGCAAGCGTTTCTTGCGCACCGGCGATCTCGGTTACGTCGACAGCGAAGGATATTTCTTTTTGGTCGACCGCGTGAAGCGGATGATCAACGTCGGCGGCTTCAAAGTGTGGCCGGCCGAGGTGGAGAACAAGCTCTTCTCGCATCCCGCGATCAAAGAAGCGTGCGTCATCGCGTCGCTGCACCCGCGACGCGGCGAGCAGGTCAAAGCGCTCGTCGTGCTGCGCGACGATGCGCACGCGAGCGCCGACGACATCATCTCGTGGGCGCGCGAGCACATGGCGGCGTACAAAGTGCCGGGCGAGGTGGACTTCGTCGAGGCGCTGCCGCGTGGCCCCACCGGGAAAGTCCAGTGGCGCGCACTCCAGGAGGAGGAGCAGCGCCGCTTCGCGCCCGCATAACAGGGCATGAGGATCCTCGTCGTGGGCGGCGGTGCTCGCGAGGACGCGCTGTCCTGGCGGCTCGCGAGCTCGCCGTCGTGCGCAGCGCTGTTCCACGCGCCCGGCAATGCCGGTACCGCGTCGCGCGGAACCAACTGGCCCGACGTCAGCGCGACGGACGCGCGCACCATCGTGCGCCGCGCGAAGGAAGAGAAGATCGATCTCGTGCTGCTCGGTCCCGAAACCGCGATCGCAGCGGGCGTTGCCGACAAGTGCCGCGATGCCGGGTTGGCGGTGTTCGGACCCAACCGAAACAGCGGCCGGCTCGAGACGAGCAAGGTGTTCGCCAAGCGCTTCATGGAGCGCCACGGCATACCCACCGCGCGTTTCAAGGTGGTGCACAACCTCGATCAGTCCAAGCGCGTGCTGGGCGATTGGCGCGGCGGCGCGGTGGTCAAAGCGGACGGACTTGCGGCGGGTAAAGGCGTCGTGGTGTGTGACGATGCGGCGGGCGCGCTCGCGCTGCTGACCGACTGGTACGGCAACAACGCGATTCCCGGCGGCGGCCATGATGTCGTGATCGAGGAGAAGCTGTCGGGCCGCGAGGTCAGCGTGTTCGCCATCGCCGACGGGCGCGCGATGGTGCCCGTCGCGGGCGCGTGCGACTACAAGCGCGCCGGCGACGACGACAAAGGCCCGAACACGGGCGGCATGGGCGCGTACTCGCCGCCCGCCGGTTTTCCGGGCGATCTGTTCGACGTCGTGCGCGAGCGCGTCGTCTCACCCACGCTGCGCGGCTTGCTCGCGGAAGGCGAAGAGTACCGCGGCGTGCTGTACTGCGGCATCATGTGGACCGCGCGGGGCCCGTACGTGATCGAGTTCAACGCGCGCTTCGGCGATCCCGAGACGCAAGTGCTGATGCCGCGCGTCAACGGCGATTTCGCGCGCTATCTCAAATCGGCGGCCGACGGCGCGCTGCAGATCGACGCGGCGACGTGGTCGGAAGACGCGTGCGTCGGCGTGGTCCTGGCGACGTCACGCTATCCGTACGAGAACACGAAGGTCGCGGGACTCCCGGCGGAGCTCGGTCTTCCCGAAGGCGTCGTCGCGTTCTGGGGAACGTCCTCGCGCGAGAATGACGCGTCCGGGGATGAGAGCAATACTGTCTCCTCGCCGGGCGGGCGCGTGCTCACGGTCGCAGCGCGCGGTTCGGACATCTTTGCTGCACGGGCGCGCGCGTACGACGCGATCGGCGAGCTGAAGAAGCGGTTCCCGCCCGGGACGCCGCTGGCATATCGCAGCGACATCGCACGCCTCCCATAGCGTGCGTTACCGGAGTGACCGCGGCATGAGGATGCCGGAATGACCGCGCTGCGTGATCTCGCTTCGCGTCCGGCGCGCACCTTCTTCACCGTCGCGGGGATCGCCATCGGGATTCTCGCGCTCACGGTCGTCGGGTCGCTCGCGGAGCGCTTGCACACGATCGTGTCGCGCTCCACCGCGCTCAACACCGACATCGTGTTCGCGACGATTCGGCGGTCCGTGCTGACGGCGCCGAACGCGCGCGATACCGTGCAGCGCGCATACGCGCGCGTCAAAGCGCTCGACGGCGTGCGCAGCGCCGTGCCCGAAGTGATCGTGCCGTACGAGAGCGGCAGCGCGAACGCGCGTTTCGGCCCGCCGTCGCTCGTGTTCGGTTTTCCCGACCAGGCGCGCGCGCTGCAGCGCGATCTGTTGGTGATCGCGCGCGGGCGAACGTACGCGCCCGGCGAACGGCGCGTCGCGCTCGTCGGCCCCGACTTCGCCGCAGCCGAGCACGCGAGCACCGGCGACGTCCTCGCGCTGCAAGGCAACTCGTTCGTGGTGGTCGGCGTGCTGGAGAAGAACTTCACGATCTTCGACGCGGCGGTCGTCGTGCCGTTCGCCGACGCGCAGGATCTGCTGAAGCAGGCGATCTCCGCGTCCGCGGACGCCGTTCCGAGCGATCCGGTGTCGTCGTTTCTCGTCGTGTCGAAGAAGGGCACGGACGTCGGCTTGCTCGCGCGGCGCATCGCGCTGATCGACGGTCTCTCGGCGCGCGATCCGCGCGAGGTCGCCAACGCCGTCCGCTCGACGCTCGGGATCTTCGACGCGATCGTGTTCGGCGCGGCGCTCGTCGCGCTGCTCGTCGGCGCGTTCTCGGTCGTCAACACCATGACCATCGCGGTCACGGAGCGCACGCGCGAGATCGGCATCCGCAAAGCGATCGGCGCGACCGACACCGACGTCTTGCTGACGTTCGTGGGCGAAGCCGCGACGATCGGCGCGCTGGGCGGCCTGGCGGGAATCGTCCTGGGACTCGCGGTCGTCACGGCGATCGACGCGCGCAGCGCGGCGGGCGGCAACCTGCAGCTCTTCGCGATCTCACCGCGCGTGGCGCTGGGCGCGTTCGCGTTCGCCGTCGCGCTGAGCGCTGTCGCAGGCTTCGTGCCCGCACTTGCAGCAGCGCGTCTAGCGCCCACGGTAGCGCTGCGCCGATGACGGCAGCACGTGACCCCGGCCGTTCCATCGTGGACGTGCGTGATGTCGTGAAGATCCATGCGCCCGGGACGCCCACCGAGGTGCGCGCGCTCGACGGGATATCCTTCGCCGTGCGCGCGGGTGATTACGTCGCGATCGTCGGCGAGAGCGGCAGCGGGAAGACGACGCTCATGCACGTGCTCGGCGGACTCGACCGGCCCACGTCGGGCGACGTCGTGATCGACGGCCGTTCGCTCGCGCGCACGTCGCGGCGGGAGCTCGCCGCGATCCGTGCTCGCGCGATCGGCTTCGTGTTCCAAGGCTTCAACCTGCTCCCGAACATGGACGCGCGCGACAACGTCGCGCTCGCGGCGCGCTACGCACGGCGCGGCGGCGCGGAGGCGCAAGCACGCGCCGAACGGGCGCTGCGCGACGTCGGCTTGGGCGACCGGATGCACCACCGGCCGTCCGCGCTGTCCGGCGGGCAGCAGCAGCGCGTCGCGATCGCACGCGCCCTGGTGAACGATCCGGCACTGCTGCTCGCCGACGAGCCGACCGGCGAGCTCGACTCCCGCACCGCGGAGAACGTGCTCGAGCTGCTCGCCGCACTCAACGCACGCGGGCAAACGCTGATCGTCGTAACGCACAGCGAACCCGTATGGCGCCGCGCACACCGCGTGATCCGCCTCGCGGACGGCCGCATGGTGTCGGACGATGCGGCGTAGCATCGCCCTGAGCGCGCTGGCGGCGCTCGCCGGCTGCGCGATGCCGCGGCGTCCCGCGTCCGCGCCCGTTGCGCCGCGATCTCCCGGCCGCCCCGTGCGCATCATCGTGCTCGGCGATTCGCTTGCGCTCGGGACCGGGGCGTCCGCGCCGCGCAACGGGTTCATCTTTCAGGCGTTTCTCCGCGTGCGCGAGCTGCATCCGGGCAGCCGCATCGACTCGTACGCGATCGGCGGCTCGACCGCGACCGACGTGCTGCGCCTGCAAGTTCCGCGCCTCGCGCAAGCGCGCGCCGGCGCCGTAATCGTCTGCGTGGGCGGCAACGACGTCGCGCGGCGCGTCGACGCGGCGCGCTTCGCACAGACCTACGCGAAGCTGGTCGCGCGCGTGCGCGCGCTGCAGCCGCACGCGGCGATCGTCTGCTGCGGCGTCCCGGACCTCGGCTTGAGCCCGCTGTTCACCGGCGTCGACCACAGCGCGATCACGCGCCTCTCGCACGAGGACGACACCGCGGTGCGCGCCGTAGCCCGCCGCGCGCGCGCGACGTT
>JAXDMB010000148.1:0-20122 GCA_034666325.1 Vulcanimicrobiota bacterium | reverse complement strand
GAGAAGGCGAAGGAGACCCTCGAGATCTACGCGCCGATCGCGCACCGCCTCGGCATCTGGCGCGTGAAATGGGACCTCGAAGATCTCGCGCTGCGCTATCTCGAGCCCGACTCCTACCGCGACATCGCGGAGCGCGTCGCGAAGAAGCGCATCGAGCGCGAAGAAGCGGTCGCGAGCGTCATCAACGATCTCAAAGCGGAGTTCGAGAAGGTCGGCGTGCGCGCCGACACCACCGGCCGCCCCAAGCACTTCTACTCGATCCACAAGAAGATGCTCAAGGGGCGGGACTTCTCGACGATCTACGACCTCACCGCGGTGCGCGTGATCGTCGACACGGTCAAGGACTGTTACGGCGCGCTCGGCGTGGTGCATGCGATGTGGAAGCCGCTGCCCGGGCGGTTCAAAGACTACATCGCGATGCCCAAGCCCAACATGTACCAGTCGCTGCACACGACGGTCGTCGGGCCGGGCGGCGATCCGCTCGAAGTGCAGATTCGCACCTGGGAGATGCACCGTACCAGCGAGTACGGCATCGCCGCGCACTGGCGCTACAAAGAGGGCGCGCGCAAGGACGACGACACCGGCCAGAAGCTCACCTGGCTGCGCTCGCTGCTCGAATGGCAGAACGACATGCGCGACTCGCGCATGTTCATGGAGAATCTCAAGCTCGACCTGTTCGACACGCAGGTGTTCATCTTCTCGCCCAAGGGCGATGTGTTCTCGATGCCCGCGACCGCGACGCCGCTGGACTTCGCGTACCAGGTGCACACGGACGTCGGGCATCATTGCGTCGGCGCGAAGGTGAACGGCAAGATCGTTCCGCTGGACTCGCACATAAAGAACGGCGACATCGTCGAGGTGCTCACGAACAAGTCGTCGCGCCCGTCGCTCGACTGGCTCTCGATCGTCAAAACGAGCGGGGCGAAGCACAAGATCAAGCAGTGGTTCCGCCGCGAGCAGAAGGACGAGAACACTCTGCGCGGCCAGGAGGCCGTGGAGCAGGAGCTCGCGCGCGCCGGCGTACGCGTCGACCTCGCGCGCGGCGACGCGATCGACAAGGTCGCGAAGAAGCTGAACTACCACACCGCGATCGATCTGTTCGCGGCGATCGGGTTCGGCGACGTGACCGCGTTCAACGTCGTGCAGCGGCTGCGCGAAGAGTTCAAGACCGATAACGTCGTGCCGATTGCCGCGCTGCCGCGCCCGGCCACGACGCGCCGCGTCGCGCGCAATTCCAGCGGCATCCGCATCGCCGGCGTGGACGACGTGCTGGTGCGCCTGTCGAAGTGCTGCAGCCCGGTGCCGGGCGATCCGATCATGGGCTTCGTGACGATCGGCCGCGGCGTGAGCGTGCACCGCGCCGACTGCCCGAACACCGCCTACATGAACGAGGCGCCCGAGCGCATCCTCGAAGCCGAGTGGCTCGACAAGTCGGCGCTCACGCACGCGGTGGACATCGAGATCGAAGCGAACGACCGCAACGGCCTGCTGCAAGACGTGCTCGGTGTCGCGGCGGAGCTGAAGACGCAGATCAACTCGGTGAACGCGCGCGCCAAACGCGACAAGAGCGCGATGGTGTCGCTCACGGCGCAAATCAGCGATCTCGATCACCTGCAGAAGCTGCTGCGCAAACTGAAAGCGATCAAAGACGTGCGCAACGTGTGGCGCGTGACCAAACGCGAGGCAAAGGTCAGCACGGGCGGCTGAACCTGTCCTGAAAGGCGCAGGAGCGCACCCCTAGCCGCCCGGACCTTCGGCGTGAAGGACAGGCGTGCGAGGTACGATATGCTGGCTCCGATGCGGATTCCCGACACGAAACCTGCGACCGAGCTCATCGACGGCTGCTTGGTGCAGAAGATGAGCCCGATGTACCGCCATCAAGCGCTCGAAAAGCGCTGGGTAGCGGCGCTCGATGCTTGGGCCGACGGTCGCGGCGAGGCTCTGACCGAATGGCGCCACGAGTTTCGCGCGCCCGGCCATTCGTTTGCGTCCCTTGTTCCCGACGTGGTCTACGTGTCGTTCGACACGCTGGACGAGCTCGGTTCGGAAGGGCGCCAAAAGCCCCAGCGCGCGCCCGAGGCCGCGGTGGAGATTCTCTCACCCGGGCAGTCGGAACGTAACATGGCGTGGAAGGTCGACGCTTATATCGGCGCCGGAACGCGTGTCGTGTTCGTCGTCGATCCCATACATCGTACGGTCATCGCGCACGCGCACGACGGGGCGACGCGATTCGAGAGCGGGGACGTCGTAACGCATCCGGCGATGCCGGGCTTCGCTTACGCCGTCGACACGATGTTCGGCGGGCGCTATCTCGAGGACTGAGCGCCGGTTTGCTGCTTACGCCGCGTATTCGCGGTTTAGGACGTCGACTCGGCGCGTGCTCGTGAAGCGGCCGATGTACGGGGCTACGAACTGACCGGAGGTGGGCGCCACGTCGGCGTAATCGCGGCCTGCTGCTACGAACACGTAGTTCAATGTCGTGCGGCGGTCGTGCGTTGGGTCGTATCCCGCTACGCGTGCCGTGCCCGTTCCCGGGGCTGGTTCGATCACCTCGAGCCAGGCGTGCGTGCCGCCTTCGCCCAGGAGATGGCCGCTCACGTAGCGCGCCGGGATGTCGCACAGGCGGCACAGCGCGATCATGATGTGCGCGTAGTCTTGGCACACGCCCGTGCCCTGCGCGAACGCTTCGGCGGCCGTCGTCTCGACCGTCGTGGCATCCGGCACGTAGCGCATGTGCTGCGAGACGAACGTGTTGATCCGGGTCGCGAGGTGGCCGGTGCCGTCGTCCTGCGCCTGCAGCATATCGGCGGCGTCGCGCAGTGCGATGCTCGGCTTCGTCAGGCGCGACGGCTCGCGAAACCGCGCGTCGCCGTACCAGCGCGCATCGACCAGCGGCGCCGGGCCCAAGCTGCGCCGGATCGAGGCTTCATAGTCGAGCTGCACTTCGTGCTCGACGTGCGCCGCCGTGATCGTCGCGATGCTGTTTCCGAACGCGTCGTAGTCCCAGCGCACCGACAGGCCCGGGCTCACGCGTAGCCGGTGATCGACCCGAACCTGGTCGCCGTACGCCGCGGGCGGCGCGACGATGAGGCGGTGCCGCAACTGCTCGATCGGCCCCGGATATTCGTACCGGAACTGCTGGTGCAGCACGTACGAAGCCGCCACCACGCGCCCCGCACCGGCGTCACCACATGGCGCCGCGGCCGCTTGCGCGCTGCTTGCCGCGGTTTCGTTGCGGCTGCTCATCGGTGCACCATCACTCCGTTGGATCGGCCCAAACGGTCATCGATTCGAGCTTCGCGCTGCCGTAGGTCGTCACCATCGCCACGTCCACCGCGTCGCGGCCGCGCGCGATCGGGATGTGGCCGATGCGGCGCTGGTTGTTGCGCGGGTCGAACGTCCACCAGCGGCCGCCCAGATACGCCTCGAACCAGGCGCAGAAGTCCATTACCGCGTCGGTCGGCGGCACGTCGATGTCCGGCAGGTAGCCGAACGCGTAGCGCGCCGGGATGTTGAGCGCGCGGCAGAACGTCACGGAGAGCTGCGCGAAGTCGCGGCACACGCCCCAGCCCGCGTCGAGCACGTCCGCCGACGTCGTGTGCGGGCGGCTGGCGCCGTACGAGAACTTCAGGTTGCCGTGCACCCAGTCGCAGATTGCCTGCACGCGGTTCCACCCGGGGTTCACGCCGCCGAACAGCTCCCACGCCCGGTCCGCCAGCGCATCCGACGGGCACAGCCGGCTCGGCAGCGTGTACAGCAGCGTGTCGTCCGGAAGTTCCTGGACGGGCAGCTCGCGCGCCGACCAGTCGGTGTCCGCGGGCGTCGGCGGGACGTCCACCATCGCGTCATAGCGCAGCGTCGTCTTGCCGGGCGCGAACGTGAGCCGACGGCATGCGTTGCCGTACACGTCGTGATAGTCGTGGTGTGCGGTTGCCGGGTCGATCGACCACGCTTCGGACGTCACGTCCGACGCCGACTTGTCGGGCTGCACCAGCAGCACCGCCGGGGTCGTGAACTCCGTGTCGTACACGAACTCGCACCCCACGCGGATCGTCAAGGTGGACGTGGCGTTCATTGCTGCTGCTGCTCCTGCTGCTCTTGCTGCTGTAGGTCGCGGTCGCGGCCGTGTAACGGCGAGAGCGCTGCGACCGCGACGTCGACCGACATCGTGCTCGACGAAGCCCCGACATAAACCCCGCGCACGGGGCTGACGTCGCGATAATCACGGCCTGCCGCGATCCGCACGAAGTGGTCGCCGATCCACGAGTCGTTCGTCGGGTCGATCCCGATCCATCCGTGCGGCCCCAGATACGCTTCGGCCCACGCGTGCGACGCCTCCGCCCCGAGCGTATCGCCGCCGCCGGAATGGATGTAGCCGCTCACGTAGCGCGCCGCGACGCCCACCCGCCGGCACAGCGCGATCAGCACGTGCGCGAAGTCCTGGCACACGCCGCGGCGCAGCGCGCACGCTTCCTCGACCGTCGCGTAGATCGTCGTCGTCCCGGTCTCGTAGACGAAGCCATCGTGAATCGTTTTGGACGCGCCGCGGAACCACTCGACCAAGTCGTCGTCGGGCCCGGGCGTGCCGGTCGACGCGGCGAGCGCATCGAGACCGGGTCCGAACCGCACGTGGCGGCTCTCGTGCAAGAAGTCCCACAGGTCTTCCATCGCGGGATCGTCGTCCACCAGCTTGCGGCGCACCGGCGCGGGCGCGCGCCCTTTGCCGCGCGCGGTGACCACCTGCGAGCGCGCGATCACTTCGAGCGTGTCGTGCTCGGGCAGCACCGCGAAGTGCTGCACGTCGTTGCCGAAGCGGTCGGCGTAGCTGAACACGCGCGCGCGCGGCGACACGGTGAGCTCGTAGCGCGTGCAGTACTGCGCCGTGTCGCTGCGCGGCTGCAAGTGCACGATGGTGTGGCTCTCGTGCACCGGAACGGGATAGCAGTAGCGCGTGCGGTGCGCGATCGTGAAGCGCATCAGCCGACCGGCACGCGCGGAAAGTACGCGCTCGTGATCGCTGCGCCCAGATCCTCGAGCTCGCGGGCGATCCGGTTCGCCACGTTCGCGCAGCCTTCGTACGCGAGATCGGACGGTCCAGCGAAATCGAGCGACGACGCGAGCCGCCCGGACGTGCGCTCCGCGGCGTTCGCGAATGTGCCGGCCGGCGCGCCGGAGAGACGGTGCAGCGCGTCGTCCACTTCGTGGACGCAGAAGCGCAGCGAGCGCGGGAAGCTCGGGCTGAGGGCGAGGAACGCGAGCGCTTCCGACGGATCGAACGATTGCTGCCGCGCGCGCGCGTACGGCTCGCTCGCGCAGCACGCTTCGAGCACGAGCTGCCACACGTCGGGACCGGCGTCCGGCGCGATGCCGCGCAGCACGCGCGCGGTCATCGCCGCGCGCTCGAGATAGCGGCCGATGCGCAGGAACATCCAGGTGTCCTCGTGCGCGAGCGTCGCGTCGCAGATGCCGCCGAACGCCTGCGCGCTCTCGCGAATCGCGCGCAGGAACGACGACGCGCCGTCGGGCCCCACCGCACGCGCCGACTGCGCCTCGACGAACAGGAACAGCGCGTTGATGCACTCCCAGATCTCGGTGGTGAGCTCGGCGCGCACATTGATCGCGTTGCGCCGCGCGATGCGCACGCACGCCGCGATCGACACGGAGCGGTCGCCGTCGAACACGATGCGGTCCATCGCGCCGGCGCGGTCGGCTTGTTCGTCCGGCTCGGTCTCGATGCCGGCGACCGCGTACGCCGCGCGCCAGCGGCTTTCCGGATCGACCGCGCGGTCGACGGAACGCGCCGCCGTGACGTCGATCAAGCGCGCGAGATCTTCCGCGCGCTCGACGTTGCGCGCGGCCCAGTAGAGCGATTCGGCGACGCGGCTGAGCATCAGTCGGCCAGCACCCAGGTGTCTTTGGAACCGCCGCCCTGCGAGGAGTTCACCACCAGCGAGCCCTCCACCAGCGCCACGCGCGTGAGCGCGGCGGGCGGTATGTCCACTTTGTCGCCTGCCAGCAGCGCGAACGGCCGCAGGTCGACGTGCCGCGGCGCGAGCCCGTGCTCCACGACGGTGGGGTGCGCGGAGAGCGTGATCACCGGCTGAGCGATGAAGTCGCGCGGCTGCGCCTGGATCGCGTCCTTGAACTCCGCCCGCTCCTGCGCCGTGCTCATCGGACCGATCAGCATGCCGTACCCGCCCGACGCCGACGTCCGCTTCACCACGAGCGACTCGAGGTTCGCGATCACGTGCCCGCGCTCGGAATCTTTCGAACAGTCGAACGTCGGCACGTTGTCGAGCACCGGCTCCTCGCCGAGATAATAGCGGATCATCGCGGGGACGTACATGTAGATCGCCTTGTCGTCCGCGACGCCCGTGCCCACCGCGTTCGCGAGCGTGATGTTGCCCGCGCGGTACGCGTCGAACAGTCCCGGAACGCCGAGCCCGGAGTCGGACCGGAAGTACAGCGGGTCGATGAAGTCGTCGTCCACGCGCCGGTACAGCACGTCGATCCGCTGCGGGCCGCGCGTGGTCTTGGTGTACACGGTGTTGTCGCGCACGAACAGGTCGCTGCCTTCGACCAGCTCCACGCCCATGCGGCGCGCGAGCAGCGTGTGCTCGAAGTACGCGCTGTTGTAGATGCCGGGCGTCAGCAGCGCGATCACCGGCTCGGCCACTTGCGGCGGCGCGGACGCGATCAGCGCGTCGCGCAGGCGGCGCGGATAATCGTCCACCGGCAGCGGGTCGTAGCGCTCGAACAAACGCGGAAACGCGTGCTTGAGCACGTCGCGGTTCTCGAGCACGTACGAGATCCCGGACGGCGTGCGCAGGTTGTCCTCGAGCACGAGAAAGTTGCCATGCTCGTCGCGCACGAGATCGATGCCCGACACGTGGATGTAGGTGTCGCGCGGCGGCCGCACGCCGATCGCCTCGCGCTCGTAGTGCGGCGAGGAGTACACGAGCTCGCGCGGCACGATGCCGTCACGCAGCGCCTTCGCTTCACCGTACACGTCGCACAGAAACGCGTTGAGCGCGAGCACGCGCTGCGCGATGCCCTTCGAGATGCACGCCCAGTCGCTGGCCGGCACGATGCGCGGGATCAGATCGAACGGCAGGATGCGCTCGGTTCCTCGCGCGTCCGCGTACACGGTGAACGTGACGCCGCGCTGGAGCAGGACGTCGTTCACGGTGGTGACGCGGTGGCGGAAATCGGCCGACGAGATTCCCTCCAGGGTGGCCGCCAGCGCTTCATAGTGGGAGCGCGGGTTGCCGTCGTCGTCGGCGAACTCGTCGAAGGCCGGCGCCGGAGCGTACCGGTCGAGGATCGAGCGCATCTAGCGGGGTTTTACCCCCGCCACAGAGCGCCCCGCTCGCCAAATGTACAACAGTGTTGCCGCGCCGAGGCGCCGGAGCGCCCAGACCGCAACGAGGTGCCTAACCCGCGGGGACCTCCACCGGGCGTTCGATCACCGAGCCGCGGCCGTCGCCGTCCGCGCCGGGACGCCGCCGGAACGTGGGCGGTTTGGGCGCGAAGCGCGGCTCGATGTGACGGGCGACCCACAGATAGATCGTCGGGACGACGATCAGCGACAGCAGCGTCGAGGTGACGAGACCGCCGATGACGACCGTGCCCAGCGGGGCCTGGGTCTGCGAGCCGGCCTCGATGCCCAGCGCGATGGGCAGCATGCCGCCGAGCGTCGCGAGCGTGGTCATGAGGATCGGGCGCAAACGCAACGGGCCGGCGTGCATCAGCGCTTCGCGCGCGTCGAGGCCTTCGTCGCGGCGCAATTGCTTGGTGAACTCCACCACCAGAATCGCATTCTTCACGGCGATACCGACGAGCATCAGCGAGCCGATGAACGCCGTGAGACCGAACGCGCGGTGCGTGATCCACAGCGACGCGATGATCCCGATCAGCGCGAACGGGACCGCCATCATGATGACGAGCGGGTCGAGGAACGACTCGAACTGCGACGCGAGCAGCATGTAGATCAGCGCGACGGCGAGGATCACGACCAGCGTGAGCGCCGCGAACGTGTCGTTGTTCTGCGTGATCGCGGGACCGTACTGCCAGCGATAGCCCGACGGGAACGTGTAGGCGTCCATGACCTGCGTGACTTCGCCGAGCACGTCGCCCAGCACGGCGCCGCCGGCGAGCGGTGCCGTGATGCTGACGTAGCGGGCCTTGTTCTGGCGCGGAATCTGCGAGGGTCCCTGGCCGAGCGCGATCTGCGCGACGCCCGAGAGCGGCACGGCGTTGAGCGACTGCGAAGACACTCCGCTCGTAGCCGTTGCGGACGCGCCCGTCGCGGAAGCGGTCGTGCCGTTCGCGGTGCCGCCGCCCGTGCTCGTTGCGCCGGGGTTGATCAGCAGCGAGCTGAGCGCGTCGAGCGAGCGCCGCTGCCCGGCCGGCAACTGCACCATGATCGGATACTGCGTGCCGTTGGTCTGCCAGTACGACGCGATCGTGCCGCTGGTGGCGGTGGAGATGATCGTCGCGATGTCGCCGGTGGAGAGACCGAGCTGCGCGGCGACGCGCCGGTCGACGTTGATGTCGACTTCCGGCTGCGACGGCGTGATGTTCGTGTCGGGGCGCCCGATGCCGGGGATCTGCTTGATCTCGGGGATCAGGTCGCGCTGCGCGATCGTGTAGAGCTGATTGATGTCGGCGCCGTAGAGCTGAATCTCGATCGCGTCGGAACCCTGGCTCACGACGCGCTGCACGATGTCGATGCCGCTCACGAACGCGGTTGTGCCGATGAGCGCCTGGCGCAGCGCGCGGAACTTCGCGCGCTGCTCCGGCGTGATCGCCGACGCGCTGTTGGGGCTCGGTGACGCGCCTCCGCCGGCGCCGTTGCCCGGGCTCACGGTGGCGGCCCGGCCGCGCGCGGTGCCGCCCAGGCGCTGCGTCCACTGCGCGACGAACGCGTCGGCCGCCGAGCCGCTCAGACCCGGCTTGAGCGCAACGGCCAATGACGCCTGATTGGTGACGATGCGCGTGCTGCCGCCGCCGAACGCGGAACCGACCGTCGAGGAGACGTCGGCGACGCGCGGATCGCTGCGCAGCGCGTCCTCGACCTTCTTCGAAACGTCGTTCGTGTTGGCGACGGCCGTGCCGTTGGGCGTGCGCACGTTGACCTGGACGAAGCGCGATGACGACGCCGGGAACGTCTCGGTCTTCACGACGCCCGCTTTGACGGCGATCACGGCGAACACGAGCAGCACGACGCCGATGCTCAGCACCATGCCGGGCCGGTCGATCGCCCCGCCCAAAAGCCGTCTGTAGCCGCCTTCGAGGCGTCCGTACAAGCGGTCGAAGCCCGCGCTGAAGCGCTGGTAGGGGTTGAGCCGCCCGCCCGCGGTACCTTCCGCGGCGTGCACCGTGTGCGCGTCGAGCATGATGCTGGAAAGCATCGGCACGGTGGTGGTGGCGACGAGCAGCGAGATCGCGACGCCGACGATAATGACGAGCGCGAACGGCCCGAAGATCAGCCCCTGCAGGCCTGGGATCAGCAGCAGCGGCACGAACACCGTGACCACCGTGATCGTCGAAGCGAGCACGGCGGAGAAGATCTGCGCGGTGGCGTTGCGCGCCGCCTCGCGCGGCGACTCGCCCATCGCGAGATGGCGGTAGATGTTCTCGATGACGACGACCGCGTCGTCCACGATCAATCCGACCGCGAGCGCGAGCCCGCCCAGCGTCATGATGTTGAGCGACTGGTTGAGCATGTACGCCGCGAACAGCGTGCCCATGACCGAGATCGGCAGCGAGATCGCGACGATCAGCGTGGAGCGCAGCGAGTGCAGGAACAGCAGGATGATCAGCACGGCGAGGATCGCGCCGTAGATCGCGGTGTGCATCAGCGCGTCGACCGCGTCGCGGATAAAGCCCTGCTGGTCGAACACGACGCCGAAGTGCATCGTGGGATAACGCTTCTGGAAGTCGGCGATCTTGGCGTAGACGCCGGACGACACCGAGATGACGTTCGCGTCGGGCTGGGCCGTGACGGCCATCGCGATCGACGCGTTGCCGTCGAGCCGCGAGAACGAGCGCACTTCCTGGATGCTGTCGCTCACCTTGGCGACGTCGCGGATGTACACGGGCGCGCCGTTCTTCACCGTGAGCACGGTGTTGCCGACTTGGTCGGCACCCTGGTACAGCGCGTTCGCGCGGATCACGAACTCCTTGGGCCCGATCGCGAGCACGCCCGCGGGCGCGTCGACGTTCTCGTTCTTGATCTTCGCGACGACCGCGTTGGTGTCGAGCCCGTAGCCCGCGAGCACGTTCGCGTCGGGCTCCACCATGATCGCGCGCTGCGCGCCGCCGAACACGCTCACCGAGCCGACGCCGGCGACGCCGGCGAACTCGTCGGCGAGCTGATTGTTGAAGAGGTCGTAGAGATCGCGCAGCGGCCGGCTCGCGTCGGTCACCGACAGACGCACGACCGGAATCGAGTTGGGGTCGGCCTTCTGGATCTGCGCCGGCTGGAGCAGCGGGTCGTTGGGAAGCTGGGTCGCGGCGCGCGCGACCTGCTGCTGGATGTCGGTCGCAGCGACGTTGATGTTGGTGCCGAACTTGAAAGTCGCGCGGACGGTGCTCTGCCCCGTGAACGAGTTCGACTGCAGGTAGTCGATCCCGGAGACGCGGCTGACCGCGTTCTCGATCGGGCGCGTGACCGTGGACTCCATCGTCTCGGGCGAGACGTTGCCGTAGTTGACGGTGACCGACACGACCGGCGGCTGGAAGCTGGGGAGCAGCGCGATCGGGAGCCGCGGGATGGCGAAGAGCCCGAGCAGCACGATGGCTGCTGCGAGCATCGCGACGGTCACGCGGCGGGTGACGGCAAAATCGGCGATCGACAAGCGGGTACTCCGGAGAAGGTGAGGCCTCCACGATGAGGCACGTTCCGCCCAGTCTCTGATTTTTCTCTGGGATGGCGCTCAGGGGTGTACCCGGCCTAGACGCCCGTCATTTGCGCGTGATACCATCCGGGGGTTCTCACGGCGGCTCTTTCGCCCCGGAGACTCCCCGCTGCCCGGCCGATTGCGCCGGGCCGCCGGCTCCACCGGCGTCCAGAGAGGGCAACCAAATGGCAGTTACCGCGATCGATTACGAAGTCACCTACGTCCTGCGCCCGAGCCTCGAAGAGACCGAGGTCGACGAGCGCGCGAACGCGATCGCCGAGGGCGTGAAGACCCGCGGCGGCGAGATCGTGGGCGAGCTCGAGAAGCACGGCAAGCGCCGCCTGGCCTACGAGATCGATGACGTCCGCGAAGGCTACTACGTGACGATGAACTTCCGCAGCACGGGCGAGGAGCAGAAGGAGCTCGAGCGGCTCCTGCGCCTCAACGAGAACGTGCTGCGCCACATCATCATCCGCAAGACGGACTAGGACGGGGCGCTGGGCGCCCGCCCGTCCACAGCCGGGGCTGATTGTCCACAAGGGCGACGGACCCGCCGGGTCGGATCGCCCCTAGGCCGGATTTACAGTGCCGTACACCTGGCACCGCTGCCGCATACCATGATGCGGCAAACACGCACACCAGCGCAGCAGCGCGCATAGCAGGCAGAAGGAAGTCGACGATGGCTGGCAGCTTCAACAGAATAACTTTGGTGGGAAACCTGACGCGCGACCCGGAGATCCGGTACGTCGGCTCGGGCGCGGCCGTGACGAAGTTCACCCTGGCGGTGAACCGCCGCTCGAAGCAGCAAGAAGAGACCGACTACATCGACTGCGTGGCATGGGACAAGCTCGCTGAGACCTGCAACACGTATCTCAAAAAGGGGATGTCGTGCCTGGTCGACGGGCGCCTGTCGATCCGCAGCTACGACGACAAGGACGGCAACAAGCGCAAAGCCACCGAGGTGGTGGTGAACACGATGCAGATGCTGGACCGGCCGAACCGCGGCGGCGGTGAAGGCGGCGGCGGTGGCTATGAGCGGCCTCGGGCTGCTGCGCCGGCGAACGGTGCTGGCGGCGGAGACTATGACGCTTTGGACGAGGAAGAAATTCCGTTCTAGCCGGTTTAGCGGTTTTAACGTTCTGAAGTTTAGCATTCCGATGTTCCGAGGCTCCATGGAAGACGAAGCACAGGCGAAGATCCTTCAGCTCCTCGACGTCATCTCAGTTGAGGTTGCTGCGAACCGGCACGAGCTCGCCGCGAACCGGCACGAAACGTCTGAATTACGCGCAGAGATGCGTGCGGGATTCGGCAGGGTAGAGCGCCGATTGGGGCACATCGAAGTTCGCGTGGAGACCGTCGAGACAGAGCTCCGATCCTTCCGTGGAGAATTCGAACGCCGCGTCGTGGCCCTCGAGCGTTAACCGAGACTCCCGCCGGAACGGCGGGAGTCTCTTTCTTATCGGTAATGGGTCATTTCGCGCAGAAGGATCGATGCACGCTATCCTCGTGGATGGAGCTACGGGCGGCATTCTCCGGGTGTAGACCCGAGGCGGAGGCTCATCGCCGTTGCCAGCCCTAAAGCGCTGGTCCTGGCTTGTCACGGTCTCAAGTCCGTCGGATGCCGATGGGATTTGGCTTCGCGGCGCGAGAAGCGGGGCGCATGCTGACCGGCGAGATTCGTAGGCAGATCGATAGTATCTGGGATGACTTCTGGTCTGGAGGTGTCTCGAACCCGCTCGCCGTCATCGAGCAGATCACGTACCTGCTGTTCATTAAACGCCTGGACGAGCTCCAAACGCTCGAGGAGAAGAAAGCGTTAGTCCTCAGGCGACACGTCGAAAGGCCGACATTCCCTGAAGGCAACGATCCCGCCGGCCGGCCGTATCGCGATCTCCGTTGGTCCGTTTTCAAGTCGTTCGAGCCGCGCGAGATGTTTACGGTCGTCGACCGTCACGTCTTTCCGTTTCTTCAACGGCTGGGCACCGAAGGATCGTCGTTCGCCGAGCACATGAAGGACGCGCGGCTCGCGATCCCGACGCCGGCGCTCCTCTCGAGGGCGGTCGAGAAGATCGACGCCGTCCCGATGGAGGACCGCGACACCAAGGGCGATGTCTACGAGTACATGCTCGGCAAAATCGCGAGTGCCGGGCAGAACGGGCAATTTCGCACCCCGCGGCACATCATCGCGCTCATGGTGGAGCTCGTTGCCCCCACACCGACCGATGTCATCTGCGACCCCGCCGCCGGTACGTGCGGCTTTCTAGTCGCGGCATCGGAGTATTTGCGCCGCGAGCACCCCGAAGTGATGCAGGACCCCGACCTGCGCAACCACTTCCACAACGAAGCGTTCAACGGGTTCGATTTCGACGCGACGATGCTGCGGATCGGGTCGATGAACATGGTGCTGCACGGCGTCGAGGGTGCCGACGTGACGTATCGTGATTCGCTCGCCGAAGGTCACACGGCCGATGCCGGCCACTACAGCGTCATCCTCGCGAACCCGCCTTTCGCAGGATCGCTGGACTACGAATCAACCGCCAAAGACCTCCAGCAGATCGTCAAGACGAAGAAGACCGAACTGCTGTTTCTCGCGCTGTTCCTCCGACTGCTGAAGGTCGGCGGCCGGGCCGCGGTGATCGTGCCCGAAGGCGTGCTCTTCGGCTCATCCAAGGCGCACAAAGAAATGCGACGGATGCTCATCGAGGCCCACAAACTCGACGCGGTGATCTCGCTTCCGAACGGCGTCTTCCGTCCGTACGCCGGCGTCTCGACCGCGATCCTGGTCTTCACCAAGACAGGTGTCGGCGGCACGGATTCCGTGTGGTTCTATGACGTCGACGCAGACGGCTGGTCCCTCGACGACAAACGCCAGCCGCTGCTCGCCGACAACAAACTCGGCCCCCGCCCCTCCGCCGCGCTTTCCGACGACGAGCACGCGAAAAACAACCTCCCCGACATCGCCGCTCGGTGGGCTACACGGGCGACAACGGAACGCGAGCGCCCGAGAACCGCCCCAAGCTTCTGCGTCGACAAAGCCACAATTGCTGCAAACACCTACGACCTCTCCATCAACCGCTACAAAGAATCCAATCACACGGAAATCAACCACGCCTCCCCTGCCGACATCATTCGCGACCTCCGTCGGTTAGAGAACGAGATCGGCGAAGGGCTGACGCTGTTAGAAAGTCTGCTCCGGTGATTTGGAGTTTTGCCCGCCTTGATGAAGTTGCTAAGATCGTCGGCGGAGCTACGCCCAGCACGGCTGTCCCTGATTATTGGAACGGTGATATTCTTTGGGCGACTCCGGCAGATTTGAGTCAGCTGAGCAGCCGATACATCTCAGACACGCCACGAAGGGTTACCGCTGCCGGACTGCGCAGTTGCGCTGCTGAGGTCCTGCCCGCAAACTCGCTACTGCTAAGTTCGAGAGCACCAATCGGTCACGTCGCGATAAATCTTGTCCCGATGGCAACAAATCAGGGCTTTAAAAGCATCGTTCCTGATGAATCAAAGTTGCATTCGGGTTTCATGTATTGGTGGCTGAAGGCAAATAAAGATCATCTGCAGCGTCTTGGAAATGGCGCAACGTTTAAAGAAATCTCGAAAGCCGTTGTATCAAGAATCCAGATTCCAATCCCGCCGCTGGATGAACAACGTCGGCTCGCGGCAATCCTCGACCAGGCCGATGACCTCCGCCGCAAACGCCGCGTCGCCCTCGAAAAACTTAATGTTCTTGCTGGCGCGATCTTTTTTGATCTATTCGGCGACCCTGTGCAAAATCTGCACAAATGGCCGGTTAAAACTTTAGACAAACTTACTCTCGGAAATCCCAACAATGGAATTTTTAAGAAAAACCACGAGTATCTAGCAGATGCGAGAAGTGGGATTCCAGTGGTTTGGGTTGAGGACTTGTTTAGGGGTCATAAGGTTGGTTTGACGACCGCTCGAACCCTGGCGGCTTCGCCGCGTGACGTGGAAAAGTTTGGTCTCCGCAACGGCGACATTCTCTTTTGCCGCTCATCCTTGAAACTGGAAGGTATCGCATACACCAACGTATTCTTAGGCCAGGATAATGCGGCTCTTTTTGAATGCCATATTGTCCGTATATCGCCCGATCGCGAACAAGTCTCGCCGACGTTTCTAAACTGGCAATTAAGACTACCTTCAGTCCGCAACATCGCAAAGCAGAAGTCGAAGACATCGACGATGACGACGATCGATCAGCGTGCGATCCTGTCAATCCCGGTAGTTGTTCCGCCAATCTCTTCACAGATTGAATTTGAACGTCGGCTGGAAGCGGTTTTTAATGCTGCCAAAATCGGTATGAAACAGCTTAGTGGCTGTGACCGGCTCTTCGTCTCGCTGCAACACCGCGCGTTCCATGGCCAGCTTCTCTCGTCTCGCCCCGCTACAGCGCTTACGGTGTAGCGATGGTTTCCCAATTCACTTTTCTCGCCGCAGACTTCCCCGACATCACCGTGCAGGCGATTACGACGGAACGCGTGGCGCGATCGGACTCGCGCGCGGCATGCTTCTATGCACGGCTCGCGCTGGAGGTCGCGGTGAATTGGATGTTCGCAAACGACCGGTCACTGAACGCACCGTACGAGAACACGCTTGCGGCGCGAATCCACGAACCAACGTTCCGCAACACCGTCGGCCAGGGGCGTTTTAGCAGCGCGAACATCATCCGCAACTTCGGCAATATCGCCGTTCACGAGACGAAGCCGGTGCCGCGGGACAGAGCCATCGCATCGGTCCGCGAGCTGTTCAACTTTACGTTCTGGCTCGCGCGCACTTACGGCAGGACGCAGCCTGACCCGAACCTCGCGTTTAACCCCGACGCACTCCCGCAGACGAAGCAAGTCGCAGCGTCGACGCTCGCCCAGCTACAGGATGTTGCAAAGAACTTCGTAGCGGCGATGGCGGCGCTCGACGACGCGAAGAAGGCGGCGCTCGCAAGCGAGGACAGGCGCGCGGCGCTCGAAACGGAGCTCGCCGCCGCGCGTGCCGAGATCGCCGCCATCAAATCCGCAAATGCCGCGATCCCGGACCTCCATGACTACAACGAAGAAACGACCCGCGATGCCTTCATCGATTTACTGCTGCATGAAGCGGGCTGGCCGCTCGCCCAAAAGCAGGACCGCGAATTCCCAGTGACTGGGATGCCCAACGCGACCGGCACGGGCTTCGTCGACTACGTCCTGTGGGGCGCGGACGGCAAGCCGCTCGGGATCGTCGAGGCCAAGCGCACGCGCAAAGACGCGGCGGCCGGGCAGCAGCAGGCCAAACTCTACGCCGACTGCCTCGAAGCGCACTACGGTCAGCGGCCTGTGATCTTTTATACCAACGGCTACGAGCACTGGATGTGGGACGATCGCCGATCGCCGCCCCGCCGTGTTGAGGGCTTTTACAGCCGGGACGAGCTGCAGCTCGCGATCCAGCGGCGCCAGAGCCGGCGGTCGCCGTCCGTGCTCGAGGTCGACGACAAAATCGTCGAACGCTATTACCAGCATCGCGCGATCCGCAAAGTGGTCGAGGGCTTCGATCGCGACAACTTGCGCAAGGCGCTTCTCGTCATGGCGACGGGCTCGGGAAAGACGCGCACCGCGGTGGCCTTGTGCGATCTGCTCATGCGTGCGAACTGGGTCAAGCGCGTACTGTTTCTGGCCGATCGCCGAGCGCTCGTGACCCAAGCCGTCAACGCGTTCAAGCAGCATCTCCCCGCCGCGACCACGGTGAATCTGCTCACCGAGCGTAATGAGAACGGCCGGATCTACGTTTCGACATTCGCGACGATGATGGGCATGATCGACGAGACCGTCGACGGCCGGAGGACGTTCGGGGTCGGGCACTTCGATCTCGTGATCATCGACGAAGCGCACCGATCGGTCTACCGCAAATACGGTGCCATCTTCTCATACTTCGACAGCTACCTGATCGGCTTGACTGCAACCCCGCGCGACGAGATCGACCGCGACACGTATCGGCTCTTCGAACTCCAGCGCGGCGTGCCGACCGACGCCTACAGCCTCGAAGAGGCCGTCAGCGACGGGTTTCTCGTCCCCGCGCGCGCGGTTTCCGTGCCGCTGAAGTTCGTGCGAGATGGCATGACTTACGACGAGATGTCCGAGGAGGACAAGATCGCGTGGGACGAGATCGACTGGGGCGACGGCGGGCCACCGCAAGCCGTCGATTCCGGCGCGCTCAACACGTGGCTGTTCAACATCAACACGGTCGATAAGGTGCTCGAGTACCTGATGACCTACGGCCTCAAGGTCGCGGCCGGCGATCGGCTTGGCAAAACGATTATCTTCGCCAAGAACCTCAATCACGCGAAATTCATCGTCGAGCGCTTCGACAAGAACTACCCGAACCTCAAGGGATTGTTCGCGCGTGTCGTCGACACGACGAACTCTTACGTTGACAATCTCATCGATGACTTCTCGACGTCAGACAAACCGCCGCACATCGCCGTCTCGATCGACATGCTGGACACCGGCATCGATATACCCGAGATCGTAAACCTGGTCTTCTTCAAGATCGTCCGGTCGAAGACTAAATTCTGGCAGATGCTCGGGCGCGGGACGCGCCTTCGTCCAAACTTGTTCGGTCCAGGCTTCCCAAAGGAGTATTTCTCTGTCTTCGACTTTTGCATGAACTTCGAGTTCTTCAAACAGAGCCCGAAGGTGGCGACTGGGTCGATTCCAGAGCCGCTCGCAAAGAAATTGTTCACGGCACGCGTGGAGTTGATCGACGCCATTCATAATGGGGTCGCGGGGGACGCGGCAATGGAGAGGCTTGCAGCCGACACAACGACGCGGCTGCATGCCGAGGTCAGCGCAATGACGCTCGACAACTTTCTCGTGCGTCCGAAACGTCAATTTGTCGAGAGCTACGCCAAGCCGGAGGCCTGGACGACTTGGGATCTAACGAAGCGCTCCGAACTCCTGAACGAGCTCGCCGGCTTGCCTTCGACGCTGATCGACGATGACGTCGACGCAAAACAGTTTGATCTGTTGCTGCTGAATGCCCAGCTCGCGCTGCTCCGGTCGGAGCCCCGATATCCCGAGCTTCAGCGCCGTGTCCGCGACCTTGCGCTTGCGTTAGAAGGAATCAAGAATATTCCGATGGTGCAAGCCGAACTCGAGCTTATTCTCGAGGTGCAGACAGATGACTTCTGGCAAGACGTCACCGCGCCGATGCTCGAAACGGTCCGCCGCCGGCTACGCAGTCTCATCAAACTTATCGACGTTAAGAAGCGTTCGATCGTAGTTACGGATTTCACCGACGAAATCGGCCTCGGTCAAGCCGTCCAATTCAGTGCGTTTCCGGGCACTGATATGGAGCGCTTCCGCGCCAAAGCTCGGCAGTTCATTCACGCAAACGCGGATAACCTGACCATCGCGAAAGTGCGCCGCAACGAGCCGTTGACCGCAGCCGACCTGGCCGAGCTCGAGCGGATTTTTGAATATGCGGGGCTTGGCGGTCCGGACGAACTCGAGCGCGCAACTGCCGACGGCGGGCTCGGGCTCTTCGTCCGGTCGCTCGTCGGACTCGATCGCAAGGCCGCGGCAACGGCATTCGGCGATTTCCTCGTTGGGAGAACGCTGACGGCGAGTCAGCTCGAGTTCGTCAACATGCTGATCGAGCATCTGACCGCGCGAGGTGTTGTTAATCCCGAACTCCTGTATGAATCACCGTTCACGGACGTTGATCCAATGGGTGTGTCCGGTGTCTTTTCCGATACTGACGCGTCGAGGATTGTCGACATTCTCACAACGGTCAGGAAGAATGCGGCGGCCTGATCGAAGACGCCGCGGCATTCTTTGCGCGACGCGCTGCTGCTGCTCGACCGGCGATATTAACAAAATCTCTTGCATATAACCGTTCTAGCATTTTAGAACGCAATTGCGGGATTACCTTAACTTAGGCGTTGGGACGGCGTTAAACACTGTTGCCGCCTGGTGAAAAACGACTTCTCGCTCTCGATAGGCGCGCGTCGTCGTTTATCCGGCCGATGGTTAAGTAAACGCCTGGGAGGCGAACGATGCCATCCTCCGTGCGGTGCCCTATGATCGGCGACGACGAGATCCCTACCGCTGGCGCAATGTTCTGGATGACCATTGGTCGACCGACATGCTCTCATGGCCGCATTGCGGGAGGCACCCATTCGTGATCTGCCCCGACGGCTGGAATTGGCACATCGACGGCAGCGCGAAAAACTGCACAGCGCAGACCGACACCGCGCATCATTGCTGGCGCCGTCGCGGCGACCCACCTCGCGTAACTGTCGGCGTCGGCGATTGCGTAACAGGCGGGGATCGATCGCAAGCGGTGGTGGTCATTGGTGGCTCCTCGATGGTGAATTCATCGAAGCATGTTCCGGCGAAGCGCACCCGGTCGACGGCACCTAGAGGGTCTTGGTGCGCAATCGTTCCTTTGAATGGGCATCGAGGCGTTCCGTGCACTGGGATGGCTGAACTAGAAAAAGCGAGGGCGTTGCAGGGATGAGGGCTCCGACATGACTGCGAGACCGGATGCCGTTTGCAGCATAGCGTCGACGTCTGCTCTTATGTCAGGCGAGTAGGGCGAAATGACCACGCGTTGCAGCAGCGTGGCGAGGTCCGCCCTTACATGATATCCGACAGCGACGTCGTCGGGTAGGGGATCCCAGTACGACACACCATCTCCGTACGGAAAATCGTGAATAAGTGCCCGGCATTCATTCTCATCGCTGTATTCGAGCGATTTTGTAATACCTCGGTGCAGTGGATTGCTGCTGTACTCGGGCTCCGTTTCAAAGTCAATGTAACGTATGCGAGAAATGAGCACCTTCTCGCCTAACGCATCCTGAAGCGCACCCTGCGTACTCACCAACGCTACACCGGCCCGACCTTGGAGCCCGCCGGCATATCTTTCCCAGAATCCCATAGACTCGGCTGGTCGTTCGTTCCAACAGTTCGCAAGAGTTCTCGATGTTGTCGCAACGTGCCATCTTTCCGCGAGCTCAAGATGTGCGGCAACGTCTCCGCCGGCAGCGCGTATCATTTCCCTCTGCACCAACGGAAGCATAGCTGGCGATGTGCCTTCGAAGCCGTCGCGAAAATTCGTAAGGCGTGTAAAGAAGAGACTCTGGCTCTCGAGAAGGTCACGGAACTTCCAGAGTTCCATGTAGTGGCAAATCATTGCGTCCGGGACGAAGCCACCGTCTCCCA
>JAXDMB010000147.1:0-4165 GCA_034666325.1 Vulcanimicrobiota bacterium | reverse complement strand
GCGATCACGGGTATCTCGCGTTCGGCTGCCCGCAGGCCGGTTTCGCGCCGCCGGTGCTGCCCGGAACGGATCCGCGCGCCGTGCTGGTGCTGCCGTACGGCGATCCCGTCACGATGTTCCGCGCGTTCGCGCAACACCCGCTGCCGGTCGGGCTCGGCGTGCAGAACGTGCGCATCGCGGAAGCGAAAGCGGTTGCGCCGCCCGTCGCCGGCGGGCGGTCGTCGTACGTCCTGTTCGACTACCGCGTCGGCGGCAACGCGTTCCGCGGCCTCGCGCTCGTCAGCGTCATGCCGATCGACGCGCGCAGCTTCATGTTCTACAAGTCGATGTTCATGCTGCCGTCGGCATCGTTCGCGCGGCTCGCGCCGACGATGTGGGCGTCGTGGCAGTCCTGGGGCGTCAGCAGCGGCGTGCTCACCGGCCGGCTCACGGCCGCTGCGCAGTCGATGCGCGAAACCGGCGACATCATCACGGGTGCGTACTGGGACCGCCAGCACGCAAACGCGCAGACGAGCCTCGGCTTCAGCCAGTACCTGCGCGACACGGCGCAGCTCGAGGACGTCACCACCGGCCGCCGCTACAACGGAAGCTATTTCGACGCGAGCACGATCGTGGAGCAGAACCCCGTCAAGTACCGCATCGTCCCGGTCGGCGAGCTGACACCGTAGCGCAGCCTACGCCTCGACCGGGATGCGTCCGTTCTTGGTGAGATCATCGAGCGTCTCGAAGTTCGCGTTCTCGAGCTCCGCGATGCGCGTCCCGTACGACGAGGCGAACGGCTTGCTGCGCCGCGGCTAGCGCGTAGCGCGCTATCCGGCGGTGCACAGGCCTTTGACGCCGCTCGCGATCATGCTGCGCAGCTCGGCCCCCTAAAGAACGCTGCAGCAGCCGACCAGGCGCTGCAGCACGTCGAGCAGCTTGTGGATGTCGGCGAAGTGCAAGCCCGTCATCGACTCGTCCAGCACGTAGAACGTGCGGCCCGTCGCGCGGCGTGACAGCCCCGGTCACGAGCTTGATGCGCTGCGCCTCGCCGCCGGAAAGCTGCATCACATCTGAATGCAAGCCAAACGCCACGAAGCGCATCCACGGCTACGGCGGGCCGTGTTCGCCTCGCCGCAGCCCAAGGACGCACCGCAAGTCAGCGAGGCAGTGTTACGCTCACCGGGACGAGGATATGTGAATACTCCAGATGCGTCTTGTTCGGCCTGCCGCCGAGCGGCTCGCCAGGCTCCTGTTGGATCACGATGTGACCTGAAGAATCCACCAAGACGTTCCGGGCAACACCGATCATGACGTTATTCGGCTGAAGGAATCGGTACGCGCGGTACTGCGTCCTATCCAAATGCTTCGAGTCGAGCACCCGGACGTCCGACTTCTGCCGCGGGAGCGTGCTGAGCGCCACAGAAAAGTCGCTAATCGATTCCTCCGTGAATACCGGGTGCAGCGGCGCCGCGTTGGCCGTTGTCGTGCCCAGTAGAATGATCGCGATCCCCGCTAAATGGCACCAACTCGCAAGCTTCATCGTTGGAACTGCTCTCGACATATCGTTCTTCACGTCGTTGAAGTCCCCCATTGGCAAGTGTTGACGTCAATCTGCGCCCCCAAGCTGAATTCCGACATGATGCCGTCGCTGTTGTTTAGGTAGCCGAAGCGCTGTCCCGCGGTATTGATACCGATCTGGTACGTGTACCCGCACTGCGGAATCCCGCCTTGGATGAAATGCGGACCGTTTGGCTCCCCGGCACAACTCACCCCGCCACCACCGATGAGGTCAACGAAAACACCGCCATTTGAGTTGCACGAGTTTTCGTTGACCGTGTCCGGCGTCGCTTGCGGAGCCGGCGTCGCGCCCCCATTTTCTCCGCCACCACCGCCGATCTGCACTTGATCGACCTGCGCTGCTCTTTGCGGTGGCCCCTGAGACGGAACGATGCGTGTTTGAGTCGCACATGCTGCGAACGAGACGCAGCACACTACGACCCACAATTTCGGCAAATGCTTACTGCCCAATGCTTCACTCCCACGAAAGCGATGGTACGTTGGATCGGCTCGCTGGGTGGACAGCCCCTTCGGAGGGTTCGCACCCGAATGCCCGCCCAGCGAGCTAGATAAAGCTACGGCCCCACTACTTCCCCCAGCAATTCTCACCGAAACCAGAGAATGTCAGGACGTGCACAGTCGTCGGCACGCCGGACGAGTAGGAGCCGGAGTGAACGCATTCGCCGGGTTTCCGCCGCACCGTATTGCGGAGCTCGGACGCTGGTCAGCTGCTGACGCGTTACGCTTCGACGGGGACGCGCTGGCGAGTGCCGTTCTTCGTCAGGTCTTCGAGGGTCTCGAAGTTCGTCTCCTCGAGCGCTTTGATGCGCTCCGCGCTCACCCGGATGCGGCCCTTCGCGCGCTCGTCGCTGAGGACGCCCCGCAGGTACTCGCCGGTGTGCGACCGCGGGTTCGCGGCGATCTCTTCCGGCGTGCCCGTTGCGACGATGTTGCCGCCGCCGTCGCCGCCTTCGGGCCCGAGATCGATCACGTAGTCCGCCGTCTTGATCACGTCAAGGTTGTGCTCGATGACGAGCACCGTGTTGCCCATGCCGACCAGCCGCTGCAGCACTTCGAGCAGCTTGTGGATGTCGGCGAAGTGCAGAACCGTCGTCGGCTCGTCGAGCACGTAGAACGTACGCCCGGTCGCGCGGCGCGAGAGCTCCGTCGCGAGCTTAATGCGCTGCGCCTCGCCGCCCGAGAGCTGCGTGGCGGGCTGGCCCATGTGGATGTAGCCGAGGCCGACCTCGCAGATCGTCTGCAGCTTGTTCTTGATGCGCGGGATCGTCGCGAACAGCTCGGCCGCCTCGTCCACGCGCATCGCGAGCACGTCGGCGATCGACTTGTTCTTGAACTTGACCTCGAGCGTCTGCGCGTTGTAGCGCTTGCCCTTGCACACTTCGCACGGCACGTACACGTCGGGCAGGAAGTGCATCTCGATCTTGATGATGCCGTCGCCCTGACACGCCTCGCAGCGGCCGCCCTTGACGTTGAACGAGAAGCGGCCTTGCGTGTAGCCGCGCATCTTCGCTTCGGGCGTGAGCGAGTACAGCTCGCGAATCAGATCGAACGCGCCGGTGTACGTGGCGGGATTGGAGCGCGGCGTGCGCCCGATCGGCGACTGGTCGATCACCACCATCTTGTCGAGCGCCTCGGCGCCCTTCACGCGGCCGTACGTTCCGCCGGCCGGCTGATGGTGAAGATACTGGTTGAGCGCCTTGACGACGACCTCGTTCACCAGCGTCGACTTGCCGCTGCCGCTCACGCCGGTCACGCAGCTGAACGTGCCGAGCGGAATGTCGACGTCCACGCCGCGCAAGTTGTTCGCCTTCGCGCCCAAAACGCTCAGCGTGCTGCGGCCCTTCTTGCGGTGCTTCGGGATCGCGATGAACTGCCGGCCCGACAAGTACGCGCCGGTGAGCGACTCGGGGTTGTTCTCCATGTCGGCGATCGTGCCGACCGACAGAATGCGCCCGCCTTCGGCCCCCGCGCCGGGCCCGATGTCGACGACCACGTCCGCCGAGCGCATCGTGTCCTCGTCGTGCTCGATCACGATGAGCGTGTTGCCGATGTCGCGCAGCGTCTCGAGCGTCGCCAAGAGCCGGTCGTTGTCGCGCTGGTGGAGCCCGATGGACGGCTCGTCGAGGATGTAGAGCACCCCCACGAGCGAGGAGCCGATCTGCGTCGCGAGCCGGATGCGCTGCGACTCGCCGCCCGAGAGCGTCGTCGCGCTGCGCGAGAGGTTCAAATAGCCGAGCCCGACGTTCTTGAGAAAACCGAGCCGCGCGCGGATCTCCTTGAGGATCTGGTTGGAGATCTTCGCTTCGCGCTCGGTGGGATCGAACGCCGCGAAGAACGCCTCCGCGACCTCGACCGACATCTTGGTGGTCTGGTCGATGTTGCGATCGGCGATGGTCACGCCGAGCGCCTCGGGCTTGAGGCGCGCGCCTTTGCACACCTTGCAGACCGACGCCGACATGTACTTCTCGATCTCTTCCTTGACGTAATCGGAAGAGGTCTCGCTATAGCGCCGCTGCAGGTTGTTGACGACGCCTTCGAACTGCGACTCGTACTCCCACTGGTGGCCGGAGCGCGACTCGTAGACAAACTTCTGCTTCTTGTCGGC
>JAXDMB010000146.1:0-3915 GCA_034666325.1 Vulcanimicrobiota bacterium | reverse complement strand
CCTTCGCCCACGAGCACGTCTTCGGCGGGGATGCGCACGTTTTCGAACAGGATCTCGGCGTGCCCGTGCGGCGCGTGGTCGTAGCCGAACACCGACAGCGTGCGCAGCACCTTCACCCCGGGCGCGTCCATCGGCACGACCGCCATCGTGTGCTGCTGGTGCGGCGGCGCGTTCGGATTCGAGCGGCCCATGAACACCAGCACCTTGCAGCGCGGATGGCCGGCGCCCGACGTCCACCACTTGCGGCCGTTGATGACGTATCCGCCGCCGTCGCGCTTGATCTCGGCGCTGATGTTCGTGGCGTCCGACGACGCCACGTCCGGCTCGGTCATCGAGAACCCGGAGCGAATCTCGGCGTTGAGCAGCGGCTTCAGCCAGCGCTCTTTGTGCGCGTCGCTGCCGTAGCGCGCGAACACTTCCATGTTGCCCGTGTCGGGCGCGCTGCAGTTGAACACTTCAGGCGCGATCTCCGAACGGCCCATCACCTCGCATAGCGGCGCGTACTCGCGGTTGGTGAGCCCAGCGCCCCATTCAGGCTCGGGAAGAAAGAGGTTCCACAAACCCAGCGCGCGCGCTTTCGCTTGCAGCTCGTCCATGATGGGCGGCTGCATCCACGGCGTCGGACCGCTATGGAGCTGCTCGTGGTACACGTGCTCGCTCGGGTAGACGTCGGAGTCCATGAACGCCTGCAGGCGTTCCTTGAGAGCCGAGGCGGGCGCGGCGGTCGTCGTCATGCCGGTCGCTTCGCGAAAGCTTGCCGAAAACCGCGCGAACGCTCCGGCGAGCGCACGCTTGGAGATCCGTCGCGCTCCGGCGAGACACAAAGGGATGATGCGGGCTTGGGCGCGCGCGCACGCTCTCGCGCACGACCCGCGGGCCGCCGCGCTCGTCGTTTTCGCGGGCGTGCTCGTCGCCGCGCTCGCGTGGTGGCCCACCGTCCATCCCGGCTCCGGACTGCTCGACTTTCGCGTGTTCTGGTGCGGCGGCCGGGCCGCGCTGGACGGCGGCAACCCGTACCTGTACGAGCCGCTCCACGCGTGCGAGCAGCGGTACGGCACCGCGTTCCTGACCGCGTCGCCGAATCTGGTCATGCCGTTCGTGCTGGCGCCGTACGAGATCCCCGTGTTCGCCGCGCTCGCGCGCCTGCCGCTCCAGCTCGCCGGCCAGCTGTTCGTCGCGCTGGACCTCCTCGCGCTCGCCGCCGGCGTCGTGCTCGTGAGCGCGTCGGCGCGCGTGCCGCTCGCGCTGTGCGCGGCGGCGCTCTGCATGTCGGTCGGGCTGCCGTCGCTGACCCTGGGCCAGCTCGCGCCGCTCGAGCTGTGCGCGCTCGGCCTCACCGGGTTCGTGCTGAGCCGGCAGCGCGACGGGTGGGCCGGCGCGTGCGCGGTCCTCACCTTGCTGCAGCCGCACGTCGGCGCGTTCGTCGTCGTGGCCGTCGCCGTGCTGGTGCCGCGGGCCCGGCTCGCGCTCGCGCTGGGCGTCGCGGCGCTCGCCGCCGTCACGGCCGCGATGACGAACGCCGCACCGGCGTCCTATCTCGGCGTGCTCGGGCAGCATGCCGTCGCGGAGGCGCATTCCGCCGCGCAGTACAGCCTCACGTACCTGCTCGCGTATTTCGGCACGCCGGCCGGCATCGCGGTCCGGCTCGGCGAGCTTTCGACGCTCGTCGCGCTGATCGCCGCGATTCTGCTGTCGTCCGGCGCGCTGCGCCGCGGCTTGCGCAGCGCCGTGGTGTACGTTCCCGCGGCGTGTGCGGTGCTCGGCGGGACGTTCCTGCACGTCACGCAGATCGCGCTCGCCGTCCCCGCGGCGCTGCTGCTGTTCCGGCACGGCGCGAACCGGCCGGCGCGCGCGCTGGGCGCCGCCGGCGTGGTGCTGCTCGCGATCCCATGGCCGTATCCGGTGATGCAGAAGCAGGCGCTGGCCGCCGCGCTGCTCGTGCTCGCTGTGACGGCATGGTACGTATTCGGCGCACGTCTGCGGCTCGTCGTCGCCGTCGTGGCCGTCTGCTGGCTGGTGCTGATCCCGATCGAGAACCGTCCACCGCCCGCGGAGCGAACGGCGATCCTGCAGCCCGCTCGGGCGACCGAGCTCGCCAGCGTCAGCTGGGCCGCCGCCATGGAGCAGACGGCCGCGCCCGCACGGCGCGACCTGCTGGTGAAGCTGCCGACGTGGCTCGGGCTGATCGCGGTACTCGGTGCGGCGCTGCTCACGGCGGGGCGTCGTGGGGATGAATCAATGTGACCTCGATGACCGCGGCGGAGCGCCGGGCCGAACGCAAAGCCAACCCGCCGCTCGCGATGATCACCCTGACGGTGATGCTCGGCTTGATCATGGCGATCATCGACGCGTCGATCGTGAACGTCGCGCTCAACGACATGGCCGGTAACCTCGGCTCGTCGGTCGACGAGATCGGCTGGGTCGCGACGGGGTACATTCTCGCGAACGTCATCATCATGCCGCTCAACGGCTGGCTGACGGCGCGCTTCGGGCGGCGCAACTTCTACGCCGCCTGCGTGGCGATCTTCACCATCGCCTCGGTGCTGTGCGGAACGGCGCACAACGTGTGGCAGCTCGTGTTCTACCGCGTGATCCAAGGACTGGGCGGCGGCGCGCTGCAGCCGACGGCGCAGGCGATCATGTTCGAGTCGTATCCGCCCGAGAAGCGCGCGAACGCGATGGCGATCTTCGGCCTCGGCGCGATGGTGGGTCCGGCGATCGGCCCGACGCTCGGCGGCGTGATCGTCGACAATTACTCCTGGCCACTCATTTTCTACATCAACATTCCGATCGGGATCGTCGCGTTCGTGATGACGCTCGCATTCATCCGCGATCCGGTGTACCTCAAGCGCGACCGGTCGCCGATCGACTACATCGGCTTGGGATTGCTGACGGCCGGCGTCGCGTCGGTGCAGTACGTGCTCGAGCGGGGGCAACGCGAGGACTGGTTCTCGTCGCCCACGATCGTCATCCTCACCGCGGTGGCGGTGGTGTCGCTGACGGTTTTTTGCTTCAAGGAGTGGTACGATCCGCGCCCGCTCGTGGATCTCAAAGTGTTCAACTCGCGCGCGTTCAGCGCGGGCAGCATCATCGGCGTCATCACGGGGTTCGGCCTGTTCGGCACCGCGTTGATCTTGCCGCTGTTCCTGCAGAACGTGCTCGGCTTCAGTGCCACCGAGACCGGCATGGCGCTGTTGCCGGGCGCGGTCGCGACGGCGGTGAGCATGCCGGTGGCATCGCGTCTCGCGGGGCGTCTCGACGGGCGCGCGATGATCGCGTTCGGGCTCGTTCTCTTCGCGTTCAGCGCGTGGTGGATGGGCGGCATCAACCAAGACTCCGGGTACTGGAACGTGTTCTGGCCGCGCGCGGTGCAAGGCTTCGCGCTCGGCTTCATCTTCGTGCCGCTGACCACCGCGACGCTCGGCGAGATCGTGCGCGAGCGCATGGCGAACGCGACCGGCATCTACACGCTCGTGCGCCAGCTCGGCGGTTCGCTCGGCATCGCGATCCTGCAGTTCCTGCAGACGCGCTATCAGGACAACGCGTACGCGACGCTCGCGTCCGGCGTGACGCAAGCCAACCCGAACGTGTCGACATTTTTGCGCGATCTGCACGGCACCGCCGCGCAGCTGTACGCGATGGTGATGCTCAACGCGACCGTGATCTCGTACGACATGGTGCTGCGGCTGTGCGGGATCATCTTCGTCCTCTCGGCGCCGCTCGTGATGCTGCTCGCCGCGCACAAGAGCGGCACGCCGGGCGAGCCGGCCGCCCCGATCGCCGAGTAGCGAGGGGACGCGCCGACGCCCGCCGCGCTCCGCGCAGCTCCGCGGCGAGGACCGCACCCCGGCTAGACAATGGGCCGGCACGAGCGCTGAACGGCGTCCCGATGGGAGGGTCGACAAAAGTCGGATT
>JAXDMB010000145.1:0-6634 GCA_034666325.1 Vulcanimicrobiota bacterium | reverse complement strand
GCAGTCCGTCAGCAAGAGCGCGAGCTCGATCCAAGGCTCCGCGGTCGACGGCGTCGTGACGGTGGGAGCGGGCGCGAAGGGACAGTCTGAGCGGCTCTTCGTTCACCGCGACTCCGACACGATCTCGTTCGAGCGCCATCCGAACCAAAGCCTCTTCGCGGGGGATCCGCAGGCAACGTTCGGCTGGGAGTTTCGCCCGGTGTTGGGCCGCCGAGCCGTCACCGCCGGAACGCGCCAAATGATGGCCGTCATCGCGATACCGCTGGCCGACGACGCCGACCCGGGCGACGTCGTTCTCGAAGTGAAGCGACGCGCGTACTGGCGCACGTACGACGGCGCCAAACAGACGAGCCGGCCGAAGCTCGGATGGAATCTCTTGCGGCTCGATCAATCGCGCGTGCAGATAGACGCCGCGATCTACAACCTCCCCGTGCAGAGAACGGCGCGCATTCAGACGGCGCTCGCGCCGGTCATCACGGACGTCAGCTGGTTCGATTCCGGCGGAGGCGGTGCGACGGTCGTCGTGAAAGGCGAGCGCTTCTTCTCGGGCACGCGCGTCGTGGTCGGCGGAATTACCTACAGCGAAGAGGCCGGAACGCTGACGTTGAAGTCGGAACACGCGTTGGAGATCGCGACGACGATCGCGTCGCTCATGACCGGCAACGCCGTGCTCAGCGGCAGGTTCGGCCCGGCGATCCCACTCGAGATTCCACCCGAAAAACGGCCGGCGCCGTCGCTGTTCGTCAAAGGCGCGCTCATCGAGGCGCTTCCCTACACGAAAGATCTTCGCATGACGATCGACGTCAAAGCGCAGAAGACCGACGGGACGAATTTCGATCTCACGCTCGAGCAGCTCAAGGCGTTGCCGGAGGCACTGGTCTTCCTCGGGAACGATCTCGTGCCGATGCCGTACGACTATGCTCCCGGGAGGCTCACCGCGTGGGTGCCGCGCGCGATGCTGCTGCGTGACTCCTGGGTTCTCTTTCGCATCCCGTTCTGCGGGTCCGACTACGTCTACACGCTGCCCTTCAACTACTCCGAGCCGACCGTCACGTGCATGGGCGGTGACGAAGCAAATCCGGTGTTTCGCATCAACCGCGCGGGCGGCTTCAGCAACGAGGTCAGCGTCGAGCTCGATCGCGTCTACGACCGCGATTCCGGTCTCGTGGCGCTAGGACGCTTCGATCTTCGTCTCTGCGTCTCGCGCGACGTCGTCGAGCGCTATCAACAGATGGTGCTGCGCGCCGGCACGGAGATTCACGTGCTGCCGCTGCCCGCGGCGCGCAGCCCGCGCGCGCCGATGGCGCTCGACACGAGCGGCGAGCCGCCCCGCATCGGGTCGGGCAGCGTCGGCCCGGTCGAATGGCCGGGAATGTCGCTCGCCGACATCACGGGCGCGACACTGCTCCCCGCGCGCACACCCGCGGAGTTCGTCACCTTCGACGGCGGCCGGCGCATCGCCGTGACGTTCCACGATCGCGAGACGAAAAAACCCGGCAAGGCGGAGGTCGAGTTCAGCACCGCGTCCGGTGAGATCGTGCGCGCCCCGTTCTTCATCACGAACGGCTGATCGTTCACACACCGCCGAGCGCCGACTTCACCTGGGATGCCAGCGCCGGGGTCATCCCCTTCACCGCGGCGATCTCGTCCACCGACGCGTTGCGGATCGCGCGCACCGAGCCGAACGCGTTCAGCAGGCGCTTCTTGCGCACCGGACCGACGCCGTCGAGCGTATCGAGCACCGACTTCGTCATGGCCTTGCCGCGCTTGCTGCGATGGTGCGTGATCGCGAACCGGTGCGCCTCGTCGCGAATGCGCATCACCATGTGGAGCGCCGGCGAACCCGGCGGCAGCACGATCGGCTCCCCGTTGCCCGGCACGAACAGCCATTCGTGCTCTTTCGCGAGCCCCGCGACCGGAATGCCCCACATGTCGGTCTCGCGCATCACCTCGACCACCGCGTTGAGCTGGCCCTTCCCGCCGTCGATCAGCAGCAGGTCGGGCTTCTGGTGAAAACGCTCGTGCTTGCGCGCCTGCGTCTCGATTGCTTTCGTCGCGACGTCGCTGTCGGCGACGGGCGGCCGGTCCGCATCCTGCCGCAAATAGCGCAGCCGCCTGCGCAGCGTCTCCTGCATCGAGGCGAAATCGTCCGGACCTTGCACCGCCTGAATGTTGAAGTGCCGGTAGTCGCTCTTCTTCGGCCGCCCTTCCACGAACACGACCATCGATGCGACGGAGTGCGTGCCCTGAATGTTGGAGATGTCGTAGCACTCGATGCGGTGCGGCGGCTCGGGCAAGTCCAACGCTGCGGCCAGCTCGGTGAGCGCGCTCGCGGACGCGCTCTCGGTGGCTTCTTGGTGCACGAGAAACGCGCGCAGGTTCTGCTCAGCGTTCTTCTTCACCAGCTTGAGGTAGTCGACGCGGTCGCCGCGCTGCGGCTCGAGCACGCGCACGCGCACGCCTTTGATCTCGGTGAGCCACGCCTCGATCACGCTGGCGTCGTCCGGCTGCGCCTCGACCAGAATCTCCTTGGGCACCGCGGCCTCGAAACCGCGCCGCTGCCGCGCGCGCGCTTTCACGGCAACCGGCGCCTGCTGGTCGCGCGCGGCGCGCAGCGCGAGCGGCGAACCGGTGCGCTCGGCGTCGTACGAGGCGTCCATGCCGAAATTGCCGGTGCGCGCGGTGTAGAACTGCTTGATGAACTCCGACATGATCTCGGAGTCGCCCCGCTCGCTGGTGCCTTCGAGGATGAAGTACTCCTGGCCCAGCAGCTTGCCGTCGCGCACCATGAACACTTCCACGCACGCCTGGCCCTGCGCGCGCGCGAGCGCCATCAAGTCGGCGTCGATGCGCGACCGCCACACGACCTTCTGCCCCTCGATCGTGCGCCGCACCGCGATGATGCGATCGCGCAAACGCGCCGCGGCCTCGAAGTTGAAGTGCTCGGCCGCATCGGTCATCTCGCCCTGCAGCCGCAGGATCAGCGGATCGTAGTGCCCTTCGAGAAACAGCACCACCTCGTCGACGAGCCGGTCGTAGTCTTCCTCCGACTGATAGCCGACGCACGGCGCGAGACAGCGCTTGATGTGGTATTGCAGACACGGCCGCTTGCGGCGCCCGTCGATCGGCTCGCGGCACGTGCGCAGCGGAAACACCATCCGCACGAGGTCGATCAGCTCGCGCAGCCCGTGCGCGTTGGTGTACGGCCCGAAGTACCGCGCGCCGTCGTCTTTGACGACCCGGGTGAACACGACGCGCGGAAACGGCTCGTTGGTGACCTTGAGATACGGAAACCGCTTGTCGTCGCGCAGCCGCACGTTGAACAACGGCTGGTGGCGCTTGATCAGGTTCGCCTCGAGGATGAGCGCCTCGACCTCGTTGGTGACGACGATCGTGCGCACGTCCACGACACGCTCGACCATCTTCACCGTGCGGTACTCGTGCGCGGCCGACTCCTGAAAGTACGACCGCACGCGATTCCGCAGCGAAACGGCTTTCCCGATGTACAGGATGCGCTCGTCCGCCCCGATCATCATGTAGACGCCGGGCAGGTCGGGAAGCTGCGCTAGGGTACGTTCGAGACGCTTGGGCTCCGAGGCCATCCCCGCCATGATACGCCGGGACGGACGTCGGTTCCATTCAGCACAAAACGAGCACGGTCCACCGGTCGGGCCCCTCGTTCGCTCTAGTCGATCGGCCTAACGCAAACGAAGTCGATGCCTTGCCCGTCATCGGCTCTTTGCCAGTCACATCTTGTTTTCGGATCCGCGGCGAAGAGGACCACGCCGACGGCGACCGCTGCGGCGAACAACGCCGGTACGACGCTTTCTACCGCGTCGATCGGGTCGGTGCTGACATGAAGCCGGTGCTGAACCCGGCTGGTCTTTACCGTTTCCCACTGCGACGCGATCAGCGGGTTGCTTCCATCCGTTTGTTTGTCGTCGTCCCGTTTGCCGATTGCGAAGGTTCCGTGCACCGTGCCTTCGTGCACGAAGACCAGTGCATTGCCGTTCGAGTCCACCACGTCGAGCAAGGCGGTTGCGATGACGTAGTTGTGCCCGATTGCGCCGCTCTCGCGAACATGAGAGGAGATCGACGCCGTCCCATCGCTTTGTAGTCCCACCTGAACCGATCCGGTCACCGTTGACGGGCCCAGGTCACCCGAGTTGAAAACGATCGCAGCGGCCGGCAAGCCGTTCACAGCCTCGATCAACGCGGCTACCGAGATGGGGGCCGTCATTCGCAGACGGAACGCCAAGTCGCGCGTGCTTCCCGCCTGGTGCGCGGGCATCCGTTTTCTGCTGACCGCGTTCGCGACGGTACCGCGAATACTGTTCATCGGCTCAGCCGAGCCCAACCAGAATCGGTATCAGACCGAGGCCGCTCTCGAGCGGCCTCAGCGCCTTGCCGATGACCGTTCCGAACGCCCTTGCCGGATCGACGGCCTTCATCGCGCACCCCTCGATGGGCGAAGTAGTGAGCAGGTCCCCAACCTGGATCGACGCCGGCGTGGCGTCGACGCGGCAAAACACCTTCCCCATGAGCGCGAGCGGGAGCCGCTCGCGTGCCGAGGAGTGCGCATCCAACGTCAATGCCGGCCGATAGTCGCCGGCCCCGGATACGACCCCCGCTACCCTGGTATCATAAGCGGCCCGGCTGGGTGAAACCAGACCATCGTCGGTGAGCACCATGACGGTTCCGGGCTCGATCGACGGCCCGTCGACGACGTCGAATTCCTCCGCGCAGTCAGCGTTGGTCAGACGTATGTCACCGGTGACCTCGACATCGCCTTGGAACAAACCGGCCAAACGACCAGTCGCGTGAAGAGCCACATCGCCTTCGGCCAGCACACCGACTCCTCCATCGGAATTCATGCCTTTGATTGCGGCCAGGGATTTGGAAAACGAAACTCCGGTCACGCCGGCGAGGCCAGCTTCAGCCGTTCCCTCGATCGGTGGGCCGTTGAGCTGGGGACGGGGTCCGATCGGAGTATCCAGATGAACGGCCTTACTACCCGCGGCCAAAAGCGGAGCAGGTCCTTCGGGACGATTGATGTGATCGCCCATTTCATCGCTCCTCAGAAACTGCGCTGGTCAAAGGTTTGGACACGCTGTGTTTCATTGTGTTTCTCCAGCTTTCTCTTCGATATAAGTAGCGAGCGTCGTTTTGGCCGTCAGTCCGCGATGGCGACGAGTTCGGCGTGAACACCCAACCGGCGCGCCATCTGCCAATCGATGCGCGGCACGAGCAGTGGTGGGACGTACAGCGTCGACATCGGCACGACGTCCGCGGTGAGGACGTCCGCCAGCGCGATTCGCTGGATCGCCGGCGGGACGATCGGATGTGCGCTCGCATGGTAGACCACCACGGGATGCGCTGCGCCGTAGCGCGCGACGAGCGTTTCCACCAGCACCGCGAGCCCCGACTCGCTGGTGCGTTCGACGTAGCCGAGGTTTCCGACGACGCCGATCTGCCACAGCACCAGCGCGCTCGTTAAGTCGGCGCGGCGGTCGTGGACGAGATAATCCGTCGCCTCATAGCTCTGGCAGCCGTCATCGGCCGGGTCGACGCCGAGGTCGGCGAACAAACAATCCTCGGCCGAGATTGCCGGCAGCATCCGTGCTTCATATCCCTCCGCGCGCGCGCGCCGGATCGACTCGTGCGTCGCGTACGTGAACACGCCGGGATGGCCGTACACCGCGAAGCATACGGCCTGTCCCGCGCGCACGAACGAGAGCACGTGCTCGACCATGTCTTCGTACGTCTGCGCGCGCGGCTTGTCCGGCGCGTAGAAGCGCTCGAGCGACTCGGCCGTCGCGTTGCTCGCGACGAGCAACGCGGCGGCCCCGAAGTCCGACGTGAGATAGAGAACCTTGTCGGCCTGCTCGACGTGCGACTGCGCAAGGGGCGACATCTGCGCTGCCGCCTGAATGCCGGTGCCGACGACGACCAGCCTGGAACGGCTCACGGCTTGGTCGACTGTTGCGAATTGATCTTGTCCATGAGCACGACCATGTTCCAGCCGATCGCCGCCGGAGACGGGTTCGGCGCATTGGTTCCACCCGTGATCTCTTGTTCGACCAACGGGTCCTCCTTTCCGAAAACGGCTACGATACGTTCAAAATTGCCGCTGAGGAGCGCTGCCTTTTGTTCGGCGGTCAGTCGCGCGGCTTCGGGATCGCCGTCGGGATTGTTGAGGAACCGGGTCAGCGCGGCGTCGTCCCGCGCGATCTTGATGAAGAACTCGGAAAACGGAGATAGAGGCATCGTAGTTTCACCTTTTCGATTTGAGCTGCGTCCGGCACGGCGTGCCGGCGCGTTGGGTGCAATGAATAACGGTTTGTCCCGTCGAACGGGGGCCGCACCCTCACCGGCCTTGCGATCAGGGTGCTCGTTGCGATTGGCCGACTTTGCTTGTGAACGAATCCGCGCAATCTGTTTCCAGACGGCGTGATCTCGCAGCGATCCGCCGCCAGATGGAGCGCGCCGCGCAGCGCCGCGAGCACCGGCTCGTTCGCGTCACCGCGCCGGCCGGTGCGGGCAAGACGACGCTGCTGCGCGCGACGATGACCGCCGCGCGCGAAGCGGGCTGGCACGCTATTTCCGCGACGTGCAGCGCGCAAGCCGATCCGCA
>JAXDMB010000144.1:0-2671 GCA_034666325.1 Vulcanimicrobiota bacterium | reverse complement strand
GCGCGCTTGGGATCGCGGCGCAGCAGCTCTTCGAACTTGTCCGCTACCTGCGCGGTCATCTGGCCCTGCGCGTCGATGTGCGGCGGCAAGCCGTAGAGCGACGGCACGGTGACGAGCTGGTGGCGCTGCGCCTGGTCCACCAGATCGATCACGATCGCGGCGGGTTTGGCGGACTTCTCGATCAGCTCGCGGCGCTCGAGCCCGGAGTTGGTGTTCGACAGCGGCGACGCGATCTCGTCGAGTGGGCGCAGCGCGCGGCCGGTGATCTGCGTGTACAGCGTCGTGGACTTGGTGGGCCGCGCGTTGAGGATCACCTGGACCGACGGGACGTCGAAGCCTTCCAGATACAGCCCGCAGTTCACGAGCACGTCGATGCCGTCGCCGCGGAACTCGCGCACGATGCGCTCGCGCTCCTCGCGCGGCGTCTCGCCCGACGCCCACTCCGCGTTCACGCCGGACTCCACGAACTCTTCGGCCACGTCGCGCGCGTGCTCGACCGACGCGGTGAATACCAGCGCCTTGAGCCCCGGCGTGTGCTTCTTGTAGGCGCCGACGAGGAACCTGTTGCGGTCGACGACGTTGACGGCGGCGGCGAGCTGTCCGATCACGAAGTCGCCGCCGCGCGACGCCACGTCGTCCAAGTTCGTCTTCGTCGTAACCGCGTACGACTTCACGGGGACGAGGTAGCCTGCGTCGATGCCCTTGCGAGCATCCATCGTGTAGACGATCTTCTCGAACACGTCCACGAGGCGGACGCCGTCGCCGCGGTTGGGCGTCGCGGTGAAGCCGAGGATCATCGCTTCGGGCCGCTGCGCGAGGACCGCGTCGACGATCGCGCGGTACGACGGTGCGGCCGCGTGGTGCGCTTCGTCGATCACGAACAGCGAGATGCGGCGTTTGAAGCGCGCGACGAACTCTTCGAGCCGTTTCTCGGCGAGCGTCTGCACCGTCGCGACGACGATGTTGCACTCGTCGGACGCGCGGCGTTCCGCTTTCTCGACGCCGATCACCGCGTCCGGGTTCTCGACGCGGAATTGGTCGACGAGCTGCTCGATGCGCTCGTCGCGGTGCGCCACGACGACGGTCACGTCGCCGGGTCGCAGCGACAGCAGTTTCGGCAGCGTCGCGATGACGACGGATTTGCCGAGCCCGGTCGCCAGGGAGACGAGCTGCGTTCGCACGCCGCGCGCGCGGTGCTCGAGGATCGCCTGCTGCGCTTCGACCTGATACGGACGAAGGTGCGGCGCCCGCGGCTGAGCCGGGCGGACGGTGTCGAGCGCCGGGCGACGTCGCGGCCGCGTGGTAGCGGCCGGCGTCGCGTCTTGTAGTTCCATTGCGCCTTAGATGAGGGAAACGCTCCGTCGCTCCTCGACGGGGCGAGAGGCCGGTTCGAGGCACTCGCGTGCCGTCAAGAGCCGGGATGTTGGGGCGTCACATTCACAGAACCACGTCCCGACTCCTCGGTTGCATCGGACGAATCGTTCGAAAACTGAACGTAGCGCGGCTCCGTCCCCGCTACTCCTTGCCGATCATCGAAGAGGCGGGTGCGATCCGGCGGTCTTGGGCCGGGCGACGGCTTCCCGTCATACCGCACGGAGCCCGCCTTTGCCGAAACGCCTCCTCACTGCACGGTCCCCGTACGCGTTCGCGGCGCTCGCCGCCGCCGCGCCGGCGGCCGTGTACGTCTTGGTGCCGGGGATCGAGCAGCGTTTCGCCGTCTCATCGTTCGCCGTCGTTGCGGGGTCGATCGCCATCCTGGGCGTCGCGGTCGCGTCGTACGCCGCGCTGCGCGTGCGCGAGCTGTTGCGCTGGCGCACGCGCGCGCTCAACCTCGAGGTGATGGTCGGCGAGCAGCTGCACCGCGGCGAGCACCACGCGCGGCGTTTGGAAGCGCTCTGGAAGCTGGCCTCGCAGCCGCCGCTCGATGACGAGGCGTTCCTGCGCGCGGTTCTCGTCACGTCGTCGGCGGGGATCCACCCCGGTCCGCAATTCTACGGCGTGATCGCGCACCTCGACGGCGCGGAGATCGTCATCGACATGAACCAGGACGGCGAGGTGCGCGACGGCGCGCTCGCGTCGGGCGCGCGGCTGCCGTTCGGCGACACGCTGGTCGCGGAGCTGCTGCGCGCCGGAACGACGTGCGCGTGGCACGACGTGCGCGCGTACCAAAGTCTCGCCGCGATCCCGCGCGTGCGCGAGATGCCGTGGCGGGCGTTCGTCGGCACGCCGTTTCGCGTGGGGCCGACGGTGTATTTTCTGACCTTCACGTCGACGTCGCCGCTCAGCGAGCAGTTCGCGCCCGACGACCACGCGTACATCGAGATCGTCGCGTCGTTCTGCGCCTCCCGGCTGCAGCAGCGCGTGCAGTTCGAACGGCTGCGCCACCAGTCGGCGCACGATCCGCTCACCGGCCTGCCGAACCGCACCGCGTTTCGCGTCGCCGGTGCGCGCGAGCTCGCCGGCGGCGAACCGCTCGCCCTTGCCGTTATCGACATCGACCGCTTTCGCTCGGTGAACGAGCTGCACGGCCATCAGACCGCGGACGCCGTGCTGGTGGAGATCGGCGCGGCTCTCCAAGCGCGTGCGGGCGAAGGTGGGGTCGTGGCCCGCTTGGGCGGCGACACGTTCGGCGTGCTGCTGCGCGGTGCGCGCACGCGCGAGGACGCGGAGC
>JAXDMB010000143.1:0-8752 GCA_034666325.1 Vulcanimicrobiota bacterium | reverse complement strand
CGCCGGCGGCGAACGTCGCGCCGGCGAACGCCGCCCAGGGTTCGCGCATCTTGTTCACGATCCCGATCTCGTACCGGTCCTGCAGGTTCTTGCCGACGCCGGGCAGCGCCGCGCGCACCGGGATGCCGAACCGGCGCAGCGTCTCGGGCGGACCGATCCCCGACAGCATCAGCAATTGCGGCGTATTGAACGTCCCGCCCGCGAGGATCACCTCGCGCGACGCGCGGATCGTGCGCACCTCGCCGGGCGCGGTGCTCGGGTTCGCGTGCGCGCGGTAGAGGCGCTCCCCGTGCAGGTACTCGACGCCGACCGCGCGCTTCTTGTCGTCGAACAGGACGCGCGTCACGAGCGCGTTCAGCACGATCTTCAGCCGTTTGGGATGCCGCTTCGCGACGTCGCGCACGCGCTCGCGCGCGCCCACGCGATGGTGGCCTTTGGTCGTCATCGGCGTGTAGCGGATGCCGACCGCGTCGTCGCGCACGAGGCGCCAGTCGTTCGGATCGAGCTCGCCTTCGAGAAACCAGCGAATGTGGCGCAGCCAGCCGCGTTCCAGCGCAAGCGCCTCGCGCGCCGAGTCGACGATCGTCCCGGCGAGCGTCTCGTTCTCGAACAGCTTCACCGGCAGCGGCACTTCCGTGTTCAGCCAGCCGCGAAAACCGTGCCGGCTCGGGTTCCAGCCGAACTTCGCGAGCAAACGCTGCAGCGGGCGGTGCCCGCAGTTCTCCAAGCGCTCGAAGTAGCGGCGCATGTTGCTCGCGCGCCAGCTGCGGTCGCCGGTCGCGCGCGCGATCGCGTCCCAGTCCTCGTTGTGCGGGTACACGAAGATCATCGCGTTGTGCGCCGTGCATCCGCCGAGCGTTCCCGCGCGCGGGTAGAGCACGCCGTCCACGGGCTTGCCGCCGTACTCGGCGGTGTACTTCGGGTCGCGCTTCTGCTGCGCGTCGTCCGCGTAGTGGCGCACGAAGAAGTCCCACTTCATCGCGTCGTTCTCGCACGCAAAACCGTGAAACGCCGGCACGTCGTAATCGTACGGCAGCCGCGCGTCGCCCGGCGCGTCGCCGCCCGCGACCGACGGCGCGTCGCCGCCCGCCTCGAGCAGCACGACGCGCTTTCCCGCTTCCGCCAGCCGCGCGGCGAGCGTTCCGCCGCCGGCGCCCGAGCCGACGACGACGTACTCGCAGTCCGCCTTGCGACGCCGCATTCTTATGGGAAGACTTCGTGGCCGGCCGGCTCGACGTGCGGCGTCGCGTTCTTGTCCTGCCGCAGCCGCGCGAGCGTCGAGTAGAGGCGCAGCCGCGCGCGGCTCTGGTTCCCGAGCGGCCGGTGCTCGGCGATGCAATGCCACGGGTTGTACGACAGCGAGCTCGCGAAGCGGCGCTGCGCCGGCGAGTCGAACGTCTGCTTCGGGATGCGCAGCGTCGCGACCGGCACGAACGGTGAGACCCTCTCGGGCCACTTCACCGCGGCGTTCTCGATCGGCATGCGGTGCGCATCGGTCTGCGCTTGCACCATGAAGTCGAACTCGATGTCTTCGCCGGCGAGCGTGGCGACCATCGCTTGGCGGAGATAGTCGTTCGGCGGGCGGAAGGGCAGCTTCGGAACGCGATCTTGTTTGCTTGAGCGCGGCCGCGCCGAATACTGCATCGCTCGGCCTTCGCCGAGCAGGTACGGAACGGTGCTGTAGTACGTCGCCTGCAGCGGGTTGTTCTGCGTTTTGTTCCACAGCGACTGCATGAAGCCGTCGAGCAGATGCGGGCGCGTGAAGTTGGCGAAGTAGAAGAACGGCGTTCCCTTGAGGATCTGGATCTGCAGCTGCGCATTGGCCTTTGTATCGGGCGTGACGAACGTGGGCGTGCAGATCATCAGGAAGTCTTGCGTGTGCTTCTCGTCGTCGAAGAGCTTCGGCCCCGGAACGCCCATCGTCTTGATCGAGCAGCTCACGAAGCCGACGTCGTCGATGTCGGCCGGGCTGTCGGGACCCGGTCCCGAGAAGCGCACCCAGGCGCGGTACGTGAGCGGCTGCGCGAAGATTCCGTACTTCAGCTCGGCCGGCACGTCGTCGCGAACGACGAAGTCGGCGCGCACGATGCCGTGCGTCTTCGTGTTGCCCGCGCGCTCGTACGTTCCGGGCGTGTAGTGCGCGTTCATGTAGGCGCCCATCGAGCTGATGATCGAGTCGAGGTACGCGTCTTCGTCCGGCTCCGGCTTTTCTTCGGCGAGCTTCATGTGCTCGTCGCGGCGCCCGGCGTTGATGAGAAGCTGGATCAGCCATGCGGTCGGGTGGCGCAGCGTCGCGTCGAACGCGGGGCGAAAGAACGGGTCGAAGCGACGCTGCACGTGCAGCAGCCACATGATGAACGCGTGCAAAGCGCGTGCCGCGGGCGCGGCGGTGGGCGGTTGCGATTGCGGCGGCATCGGCACCCTCTCCGCGGCTCGACAGCGTGAGCGCGGAGCTCACCATTGCCCCCGAGAGAGAGCTTGCCCTGCTCTTATGACGAGAGCGCTACGCGCCCAGAACAGATCGCTCAGCTCGTTGAGCAGCGTGCGCGCCTGCAAAGTCCAGCGCGCGCGGGCGGTCCAGCCGCCGAAACCGGAATGTGGCATCCGCGGTCACACCACCGTGGAGCAGGCGATCGTCGTCGAGCAGCTGGTGAAGCGCTACGGGGATTTTGCCGCGGTGGACGGGATCTCGTTCTCCGTCGCGCGCGGTACGATCTTCGGGCTGCTCGGGCGCAACGGCGCCGGCAAGACCACGACGCTGGAATGCTGCATCGGCCTCGGCAAACCGACGTCCGGGTCGGTGCGCGTGCTCGGGCTCGATCCCACGCGGCCGCGCGACTTGGCGCGCATGCGCCCGCGCATCGGCGTGCAGTTGCAGGCGACGTCGCTGCCGGAGAAAGCGAACGTCCGCGAAGTGCTCGAGCTGTACGCGGCGTATTACGGCATCGCTTCACGCGCCGCCGAGATGGCCGAGCGCGTCGGCTTGGGTGATAAGCTCGATCGCCAGATCGCGCAGATGTCGGGCGGCGAGCAGCAGCGTCTCGCGCTCGCCCTCGCGCTGCAGCACGATCCCGACGTGCTGTTTCTCGACGAGCCGACCGCCGGGATGGACGCGTTCGGGCGGCGCATCCTGTGGACCGAGGTCGAGCGGCTGCGCGACGCGGGAAAATCCATCGTGCTCACCACGCACTACATCGAGGAAGCGGAGCGGCTCAGCGACCGCATCTGCGTGATCCAGCGCGGCACGATCGTCGCGGAAGCGCCGCCGGCCGAGCTCGTTGCGCGCTACGGCGGCGACGCGACCGTGTCGATCGTCGCCGGCGGCTTCGTGCCCGGTGAGGCGCTCGCGGCCCTCGGCACGTGGACGAACGCCGGCGCGAAGTGGACGCTCGCGACGCGCGGTGAGCCGGGGCTCGCGCTGGCCACGGTCGTCACGCGGGCGAACGCGATGGGCGCGAAGATCACGTCGCTCGACATGCACCGCCCCACGCTCGAGGACGCGTTCATTGCGGTGACCGGCGAGACGATAGGAGAGGCGGAATGATGCTGCTGCGCATGTTCCTGATGCAGACGAAGATGAACTTCGTGTGGTACTTCCGGCGCGACGGCGAGATGATGTTCTGGACGCTCGCGATGCCGGTGTTCTTCCTCGTGCTGTTCTCGTTCGCGTTCTCGACCGGCCCCAACAGCGGTTCGGCGAAATTCCTCGTGCCCGGAATCATCGGCGCGCAGGTGCTCAGCTCGGGCTTCTGGGGCGTGGGCGTGATGCTCGCGACGTTCCGCGAGAAGCATCTGCTGCGCCGCGTCTATCTCACGCCGATGCCGCCGTGGGTGTTCTTCGGCTCGCTCGTCCTGTACCGCATGGTGCTGCTCGCGGCGCAGGCGGTGATCCTCGTTGCCGCCGGCGCGCTGCTGTTCCACGTCCGCATCACCGGCAACCCGCTTGAGATTCTCGCCATCCTGCTGCTCGGCACGGCGACGTTCATCTCGCTCGGCACGATCATCGGCGCGCTCGCCCGTACGACCGAGAGCGCGAACAACATCGCGTCGATCCTCACCGTTCCGCTCGCGTTTTTGTCGGACGCCTACGTTCCGATCGACCGCTTTCCGCACGCGGTCAGCTCGGCGCTGCGCCTGCTGCCGTCGACGCAGTTCATCGACACGTTCCGCGACGTCTCGACCTACGGCGCGCCGCTGGCGCACTACGGCGCGTGGATCGGCCTGCTGGTGCTGTGGGCGATCGCGGGGACGCTGATCAGCGCGCGAACGTTCCGCTGGGTCTGACCGCGCCGCAGCGGTTTTGAGACGGGTGCGCTGCGCCCAGACCGGTTCGCCGGCCTGAGCGCGCAACGCACGTGCGAGCTGCTCCGAGCAGCCGCGAGCTTAGGGTTTGGTCGGCGTCGTTCCGCCGCTCGTCGAACCGCCGCTGGTGCCGCCGGTCGTTCCGCCGGTCGTTGTCGTGGTCGTGCTGTTGCCGTTGGTCGTCGACTGCGTGGCGCCGGTCGATTTCCACGGCTGCCAAACGAATAGCCCGATCGCCAGAAGTACCACGACGATGACGGCTACAAGAATCGGCGTCGAGTTGCCGGTTGAGGTCGATGAGTCGCGTTCCACCATGAGTGCTTGCCCTTTCGCGTAGTGTGCGATGCTGGGCTCGCTTACCCGCCGATGGCAGAAGAGAATCACGCACCGCAAGCGTGCGGTCGCGCGGTGCGCTCAGAGCCGCTCGACGATCGTGACGTTCGCGAGTCCGCCGCCTTCGCACATCGTCTGCAAACCGTATCGTCCGCCGTGGCGCTCGAGCGCGTGCAGCAGCGTCGTCATCAGCTTCGTGCCCGAGCTCCCCAGCGGGTGACCGAGCGCGATCGCGCCGCCGTGCACGTTGAGCTTCGCCGGATCCGCTCCGGTGGTGCGCAGCCACGCGAGCGGAACGGGCGCGAATGCTTCGTTCACCTCGTACAAGTCGATGTCGTCGATGGTGAGGCCCGCTTTGCGCAGCGCGCGCTCCGTCGCCGGAATCGGCGCTTCGAGCATCATCACCGGATCGTGCCCGAGCACGCTCATGTGGTGAATGCGCGCGAGCGGCGCGACGCCGAGCGCGGCGAGTCCGCGTTCGTTGACGACCATGCACGCGGACGCACCGTCGCAGATCTGGCTCGAGCTCGCCGCCGTGACGCGGCCTTGCGGGTCGATCGGCTTCACCGACCGGATCGCGTCGAGGCTTGCGTCGAAGCGAATACCTTCGTCCACGGCATGCGTCTCCGCGGCGACGTCGCCGGCCGCGGGAACGTCGATCGGAACGATCTCGTCGTCGAACCACCGCGCGCGCGTCGCGGCGATCGCTTTGCGATGGCTCTCGTAGCTGTACGCGTCGAGCTCGTCGCGCGAGAGGTCGTACTTGCGCGCCATCATCTCCGCGCCGGTGAACTGGCTGAACTGCACGTCCGGATAACGCTGTTCCATGTTGGGGCTCTTGTAGACGCCGAACCCGTTCTTCGCGGGCAGCGCGACGGACAAGTTGATCGGTACGCGCGTCATGCTCTCGACGCCGCCTGCGATCACGACGTCCATTACGCCCGACATCACCGCCTGCGCCGCGAAGTGCAGCGCCTGCTGCGACGATCCGCACTGCCGGTCGATCGTGGTGCCCGGAACGCTCTCGGGCAGCGACGACGCCAGCACCGCGTTGCGCGCGACGTTCACGGCCTGCTCTCCGATCTGAACCACGCAGCCGAGGATCACGTCGTCGACCGTCGCGGGATCGGCGCCGGTGCGCGCGAGGACGGCATCGAGTACTTTCGCCGCAAGGTCGGCGGGATGCCACCCCGCGAGCTTGCCGCCCTTGCGGCCACCGGCCGTTCGAGCCGCGGCGACGATGTACGCTTCCCGCATGCGGTAGGACTACCGCGAGCGGCGGCGCGGACCTCCACGCAACGGCGGCGAACGCTGCGCGGCATGGACGCTTTCGTCAAGCCGCGGGTAGGCGCAGGAGCGCGTGCGCTCGATGCGCGCTGGTACAACGCGCCCGAGGTGTTCGCACAAGAGCGCGAGCGCATCTTCGCGCGCGACTGGATCGCCGCCGGACGCCTGGATCAGCTCGAGCGCGCAGGCGACTTCTTCGTCGCGGAGATCGCGGGCGAGAGCATCATCGTGACGCGCGGCAAGGACGACGGCTTGCGCGCGTTCTACAACGTGTGCCGCCACCGCGGCACGCGCATGTGCACGGAAACGTCCGGACGCTTCGGCGGATCGATTCAGTGCCCGTATCACGCGTGGACGTACGGCCTCGACGGAACGCTGCTGAGCGCGCGCACGATGGCTGACGTGCCGGGCTTCGACCGCGCGGACTATCCGCTGCACGAAGCGGAGCTCGCAACGCTGGATGGATTCGTGTTCGTCAGCTTGGCGCGCGAGCCCGAGCCGTTCGCGCAAGCGTTCGCACCGCTGATCGGCCACTTCGCGCGCTGGCAGCTCGGCGAGCTGCGCACCGCGCACACCGTGGCGTACGAGCTCGCGTGCAACTGGAAGCTCGTGTTCCAAAACTACTCGGAGTGCTATCACTGCCCGCTGATCCACCCGCAGCTCGACGCGCTGTCGCCGTCCGACAGCGGCCGCAACGACCTGTCGGAAGGCCCATTCCTGGGCGGCTACTCCGAGCTGCGCCGCCACGGCTCGAGCTTGACGAGCACGGGCACCACCGCGCGCGCTCCGCTCGGCACGCTTGCGGGCGCGGATCGCGACCGCGTGTACTACTACACGATCTTTCCGTCGCTGCTGCTGAGCCTGCACCCGGACTACGCGATGGCCCACTTCGTGGAACCGCTGGCACCGAACCGCACGCGCGTGGTGTGCACGTGGCTGTTCGACCCGGCAACGATGTCGTCACGCGATTTCGACCCGAGCGACGCGGTGGACTTCTGGGACCTCACGAACCGCCAGGACTGGCGCATCAACGAGCTGACGCAACTCGGCACGCAATCCCGCGCCTACACCCCAGGCCCATACGCAAACGGCGAAGGCCTCCTAGCAGCATTCGACCGGCATTATCTCGCCATCATGAACGCGTAGTACGGCGAGCGGGCGGGAACGGATCGTGCCGTGAGCGGCAACATGCGCAACGTTCTCGTGGCCGGTGGTGCCGGCGGGGTCGGTGAAGGCGTCGTGCGTGCGCTGCTTGCGTCCGTGCCGGACGTGCGCGTTGTCGTCTCGTCGCGCAGTGCCGAGCGGCTTGCGCTGCTCGAGTCGCGGCTCGGGGAGTATGCCGATGCGCACCGGCTGATCGCGATCGTCGGCGATGCCGGCGATCCGCGCGGTGCGGAGGCTATTCGCGAGCAGGTTCGTGCGGACGTTGGTGCGCTCGATATCGCCATCCCGTCGCTCGGCGGTTGGTGGGAGGGCGGTCCGCTGCTCGACGTCGATCTCGCGACCTGGGATGCCGTAATGCTCGAGATGCTCGACATCCATTTTGTTTTTGCGCGCACGTTCGTCCCCGAGCTGAAGCGCCGGCCCGGTGGATGGTATCTTGCGATCGGCGGCGGCGCCGCGTTCTTTCCGGTGCCGAACGCGAGCATCGTGTCGATCGCAGCCGCCGCGCAGCTGATGCTCACGCGCGCGCTCGCCGCCGAGAACAAGAGCGGAGACGTCCGCATCACGGAGCTCGTCGTGAACGGCCCCGTGCGCACGCGCGAGTCCGAGACGATCGCGCAACCCGGCTGGATCACCGCCGATGACGTCGGCGCCGTCGTCGCCGATCTCGTCCGCACGGGAACGTCGCCGTGGCCGCTGCGGCGCGACGGTCCGATTCTGATCATGGATCCGCGCGGCCGGTAAGGTCCCCGGCGCGCGGGCGTGCCGTCAGCGCGCGACCAGACCCGCCGAAAACGCGCGCGTCGCGTCGCGCCGCACGAACGAGCCGAGCGTGAGCGCGTAGCGGCGGCCCACCGGAACGCGCACGCTGCCTTCGAGCATCCCGCCGCGCACGAGCAGGTCGAAGCGCGCAGGTGCGTCCCACGTCAGCCACACGACGTCGCGGTCGAAACGCTCGCGCGTGGTGAACGTCTGCAGCGGTCCGCCGGGATACGGCGCGGTCGCCGCGTCGAGCGTGTCCATGTCGCGCAGCGACCACGCGCGCAGCGACAGCCGCGGCGCGATCTCCCAGCCGAGCGACGCGCCGAGCCCGCGGTTCATGCTCGACGGCGTTGTGATGCTCTCGGCGTACGCCACGACCTCCGCGCGCAGGCGCCGGTGGTCGGCGTATGCGATGCCGGCTTCTGCCAGCGACGCGCGCCCGAGCCCGAACCCGAACGTGCCGACCGTCGATTCCGCGGCGCCCGCATGCAGCGACCAGCTCCGTCCGAGCGGCGCGTCGAGCGAAAGCGACGGCAGCAGCGCGAACCCGTCGCGCGAGCCGAGGTCGTACGAGTGCTCGTTGCCGTACGCGAGCGCCAGCGCGGCGGTCGCGCGCACGACGTTGCCGCGTGACGTCCCCAGCACCAGCGCGGCGTCTTGGTGCTCGGCTTCGGCGACGCCGAGCACGCCGCGCTCGTCACGCCAGCGCGCGCGCACCGCGATCGCGTTGGGACCCCGGCCGGAGGCGTCGAACGCGACGTCCGCCACGCTGCCCGTGTCGCGCTGCGCGCTCGTGCTCGCGTCGTCCTCCGTAAGCGCGAGGTGCGCGCCGAGGTCGAGCAGTCGGGTCGCCGCGTGCAGTTCCGCGCCCGCGCCGGCATAGTGCGTCCCGGGCGCGGAGCCT
>JAXDMB010000142.1:0-14993 GCA_034666325.1 Vulcanimicrobiota bacterium | reverse complement strand
GCGAGCAGCGCTGTGACGGCAAGAAAAGCCGTCAGCGCGCGCGGTCCTCGTCCCCAAGCGGAGTTCGTCACGGGGCGCTGGTTCGTCACGACCGGCTCCGCATCATGGACGAACGCGACCCGGTTGGCCAAGTGGTGAAACGGACGTGCGCGCGGGACGCGGAATGGACGGCAATGCGGCTCACCGACATGGAACGCGACAAGCTTCTCCTCAGTTACGCGGCCGAGCTCGCGTGGCGGAGGCGACGGCGCGGGGTGCGGCTGAACCACCCGGAGGCGGTGGCCGTGATCTCGTCGTTCGTGCTGGAAGGCGCGCGGGACGGCGTGCGGGTGGCAGAGCTGATGGATCTCGGGCGGCGTGCTCGGCCGGGACGACGTGATGGAGGGCGTGCCCGAGACGCTGCACCAGGTGCATCGGCCCGAGCATCTGGGCGGTCCGCGAAGCGCTCGGCATGCTGCACCGCGCAGCTGCCGCAGCTCTCTAGCTTTCTTCCGCGACCGCGTCCAGCTCGAACGCCGCTACTTCGTACCAGTTCTTCCCCGTCTTGAGCGTTGCTTCCAGCGGAACGCTCAGCTCGTAGGCGTGCTCCATCTCGTACTTCACGATTCGGCCGACCGCGTCGAGGTCGCGCACCGCTACTTCGAAGATCAGCTCGTCGTGGATCTGCAGCAGCATCACCGCGTCGAGCGCGCGGTCGCCGACGTGCTGCTGGAAGCGCCGGTAGAGGCGGACCATCGCGAGCTTCATCAGGTCCGCGGCCGAGCCTTGGAGCGGCGCGTTCGTGGCTTCGCGCTCCGCGGCCGCGCGCAGCATGTAGTTCTTCGAGCGCAAGTCCGGCATGAAGCGGCGCCGGCCGAGCAGCGTCTCCACGTAGCCGCGCTCGCGCGCTTCCTCCAGACAGCGGTCGATGTAGCCGCGCACGCCGGGGAAGCGCGCAAAGTACGCTTCCGTTATTGCGCGCGCCGTCGCGCGGTCGATCTCCAGCCGCTGCGCGAGCCCGAAGTCCGACATCCCGTACAGCAAGCCGAAGTTCACCGATTTCGCCATCGTGCGCTGCGCGCGCGTGACCTCCGCGAACGGGCCGACGTCGAAGATCCGGCGCGCGGTGAAGTCGTGAATGTCCTGGCCTTCGTGGAACGCCGCGTTCATCGCCTCGTCGCCGCTGAGGTGCGCCATCAGGCGCAGCTCGATCTGCGAGTAGTCGGCCGCGAGCAGCACGCGGTCGTCCGACGGCGCGACGAACGCCTTGCGCACTTGTCGCCCGAGCTCGGTGCGCACCGGAATGTTCTGCAAGTTGGGGTTGGTCGAGGACAAGCGCCCGGTGGCGGTCGCCGTCTGGTTGAAGATCGTGTGAATGCGGCCGTTCGCATCGACGAGCGTCGGCAGCACGTCGACATAGGTGCTCTTGAGCTTCGACACCTCGCGCCATTCGAGCACTTTCGCCGCGACCGGAAAGCTCTTCGCGAGCCCTTGCAGCACGTCGGCGCCCGTCGCGTACCCCGTCTTGTTCTGACGGCCGGCCGGCAATCCGAGATTGTCGAACAGCACGCGCCCGAGCTGCTGCGGCGAGCCGATGTTGAACTCTTCGCCGGCGATCGCGAAGATCTCGCGCTGCAAGCGTTCGACGTCCGCGTCGACCTGAACCGACAGCTCGCGCAGCGCGCCGGCGTGGAGCGCGATCCCCGCGCGCTCCATGCTCGCCAGCACCGACACCAGCGGCAGCTCGACGTCCGCGTAGAGCGAAATCTGGTCGCGCCGCTCGAGCTCCTCGCGCGTCTTGAGCGCGAGCCGTCCGGCGGCGTCAGCCGCCGCGGCGGGCGTGTCGCCGGGCAGCACGCGGTCGAGGAACTCGCTCGACGCCTGCCCGATGTCGGCGAACGTGCGCGACGGGCTGAGCAGATGCGCGCCCACCATCGGGTCATCGCCGAAGAACCGAATCGGAAGGTCGCCGGCACGAATGACGGTCTTCGCGTCGTGCACGACGAGCTGCGGAACGCGGTCCCACAAGCGCTGGAACGCCGCGCCGACGTCCGGCGCGAGCTGCGCCGCCGAAGCGTTGAACGCGAACGCCACGCCGTCTTCCGCGGAAATCGCATAGGCGTCGCCGCGCAGCGCCACCGCGACGCGCCGGAGCTCGGCCGTCTCGTCGATGAGCCGCGCGAGCTTCGCGTAATCCGGCGGATCGGTGATCGACGTGTACGAGGCATACGCGCCCTGCAGCACCTCGTCGCTCGCGACGGACTGCGGCGTGGCGGGCGGCTCGAGCCGCGCGAGCAGCGTCTTGAACTCGAGATCGCGGTAGAGCGCGTACAACGCGTCGTTGGACGGGTGCGTGTACCGCGAGGTTTCCCAGTCGACGCTCACCGGCAGGTCGCGTTTGATGAGCGACACGTCGCGGCACACGCGCGCCTGATCGCCGTATTGCACGATCAGCGCTTCGAGCTTCGGCGTCCCCGCGAGCTTCGGGTTCGCGAGCAGCGCGTCGAGCGAGCCCGCGGTCTTCACCAGCTTGATCGCGGTCTTCTCGCCGACGCCCGGGATGCCGGGAAGGTTGTCGGACGGATCGCCCTTGAGGCCGCGGTAGTCCGGAAGCTGGCGCGGCTCGAGCGTGTAGCGCTCGCGAACTTTGTCCTCATCGTAACGGCCGAGCTCGGTGATGCCGCGGCGCGTCGTGAGCACCGTCGTGCGCGCGTCGACGATCTGCAGCAAGTCGAGATCGCCCGTCACCACGAGCACGTCCTGCTGCGCTTCTTCGGCTTGCCGCGCGAGCGTCGCGATGACGTCGTCCGCTTCTTCGCCGTCGATCTCGATGATCGGGATGTCGAACGTCGCGAGAATGCGCCGCACGAGCGTGAACTGCTCGCGCAATTCGTCGGGCGTCTCGTTGCGGTTGGCCTTGTACTGATCGTAGAGCGCGACGCGCGCGGCCGGCAGACCCTTGTCGAACGCGGCGATCACGTGCGTCGGCTTCTCGTCGGCGATGATCTTGTTGACCATCATCGTAAAGCCGTACGCCGCTTCGATGCGCATGCCGCGCGTGGTGGTGAGCTCCGGCAGCGCGAAGAACGCGCGGTACACCAGCCCGTACGTGTCGAGCAGCATCAGCCGCGCGCTGCCCGGCGCCGCGTCCAGCTGCATCGTGGTTTGCGTGCTCATCACCGAACCTCGAGCGCGAGCGTCGCCGCGCCGACGTCGCCGTCGTCCGACACTTTGAGCACGGAGACCACGTAGCGGCCCGGCGTCTGCGGCAGCGTCACGTCGAAGCCTTCTTTGGCGGCGCGCGCGATCCGCCACACCAGCGCGCGTTCGGACGTCGCGCCGAGCGTCTCGGCGGACGGCGCCGTGCGCTCGTTCGCCGCGAGATCGAGCGCGGTGGAGCGCGTCGGCACCACCGACGCGTGCCACGCCGGATCGGCCGACGCGGGATTTTGCGTCGTCGTTCCGGTTCCGGCGAGCACCGCCGTTGCGTCCTCGAACGACGCGCCGCTCGACGCGCGGGCGTCGGCAAGGCGGATCGCTAGCGTGGCGCCGGCCGTCTCGTTGCCGTCCGCGATCGTCACGTGCGCGACGCCGCCCGGCGCGTACGCCGGTTTGTCGGCGGCGAGCCGCGTGTCGCGCGCATGGCCCGGGCCGTCGATCGCGAGCCGCTGCGTCGCGAACTCGAGCGCACCGTCGCGCACGAACGCGACGCCGACCGCCGCGTCACCGACCGTCTCCGGCACCGCGAACGCCGCGCTCGCGCGCCCGCCGCTCGACGCGACCGTCTGCTCGCCCATGGCGCGCGCGCCCTCGAAATCCAAGAAGGCGTCGCCCACCGCGCCGCCCAGCGACGCGTCGACGCGGACTTTCTCGCCCACGCGATACCGCGGCTTGTCGGTGACGATCTGCGCCTCGGCGCTGCGCCGCGCGCGGCTGCCGAGCAGCGCCTGCGGCGCCACGGTGACCGCGTTCACGTCGACCGCGCTCTTGCCGTCCACGTCCGCTTGCGCGAACGCGAGGTTCGTGCCGGGCGCGACGTTGCGGAACACGGCGCGCGCGCGGCCGTCCGCGTCGAGCGTGATCTGCTGCGACTGCTCGGTGGGCCCGTGCACGAGCCGCAGCCGCACGGAAAGACCGCTCGCCGGGCGGCCGTCCGTCGCGTCGAAGCCGCGCACGGAAATCGCCGCCGCTTCGCCGATGTCGAGATCGCGCCGTTCCGGCAGCACCGCGAGCGCGACGCGCGCGGCCGGCGTCACGATGCGCGCCGAAGCGGTCGACGTGCCGCTCGTCGCGACGACGCCGTAGGTCGACGGCAGCCCGTCGGTGGGCGCCGCGATGGTGTACCGCGCGACGCCGGCGTCGTCGGTGCGCACGCGGACGTCGGCGACCGGCGCGGTGCCCCACGCGCTGCCGTCGTCGTTCGCGCCGGGCGCCAGCACGTGCGGCGAGCGCACGATGCGCACGCGCACGTCGCGGCCCGCCGCGACGCCGCCGTCGGCGCGCTGCTTCGCCGACACGGTCACCGGCACGGCGGCGTCGGCCGGACATGCCGGCCCGCACGACGCCGCGACCGCGAGCACGACGTCGCCAACGCCGTCCACGTGAATCGCCGCGCCTCCGCTCACCCCGCCGGTCGCCGCGAGCACCGCGGCGTCGCCTGCGGGCGCGTCCGCGGGCAGCGCGAGCTCCGCGCCGAACGCGCCGGCGCCGTCGAGCTTCGCCTCGCCGCTCGCGAGCGTGCGCCCGCGCGCGATCACCGACACGCGCACGTCGCCCGCCGCCGGGCGGTACGCCGTTCCCACGCGCTTGCGCGCGAAGCCGACGACGCGCACGCGCTCGCCGGCGCGCACGTTCGCGCGCTCCGCGCGCACGCCGATCAGCGCGGACGGCACCGGCGCTTGCGCGAGCAACGACACGAACGTCTTGCTCTTGCCCCACTCCGCGAGCGCGAAGCGCGGGCGCTGCGCGCCGGTCCAGTGCGCGATGCCGTGCGCGTCCGTCTTTCCGTACTGGAACGCCGTTCCGACCAGATACGTGATGCGCATTCCCGCGAGCGCTTTGCCGCTCCCGAGATCCGCCCCGTACAGCACCACTCCGCCGGGTGACTCTTTGGTGAGCAGGCCGATGCGCGTGAGATCGAGCCACGCCTGCTGCACCGCGTCGCCCCGCCGCGCCTCGACCACGAAGAAGCCTTCGCGGTTCTGCAGCGGCACTTCGACGTCGTTCGGCGTGTAGCGCTGACCCGCCGGCGGCGTGAAGCGCCATCGCGCGACGGCCGTACGGTGCGACGTGTCGACGGCTCGCGCGCGCGGCGTTCCGGCGACGAGCACGTCGGCCGGATCCACTTCGTACGCCGCGAAGTCCACCGGCGCGCCGCTGTACGTGTCGAGCCGCACCGCGATGCGCTTCCACGGTACCGCGACATCTCGCGCGTACAGCGCGAACGTGCGGTCCCACTTGCCCGAATCCGGAAGCGGGCGCGCCGCACCGGCCGGCGCGAGCGCCACGCACACACCGAGCGCGCTGAACGACAGCAGACGGCTCGCGCGCAGCGCGAACGCGACCGCTCGGGACGTCAAGCGCCTAGCGCTCGTAGAAGATCGTCCCGGCGGCGTTGGGGTCGTTCGTGCGGAAGCCGACCGTGTACTCGCGCTTCTCGTCCTTCTTGAGCGGAAGCGTGGAGTTGCTGACACCGGTGAACACCGACGATCCGCTGTCCTTGCCTTGATAGCGGTTGTTGTTGCGATCGACCAGATAGAAGTGCGTGATGTCGGGCGTGAGGTCGTAGCCGAGATCGTTGGTGAACTCGACCCGCGCGAGCACGTAGCGCAGCGTGCCCCCGCCCATTTGTGCCGAGGAGTCGCCGGTGGGGATGATGTGCGCCTCGATCACCCGCACGTCGCCCTGGCCTTGGAAGAACGCCTGGCCCTGCTGCCCGGGATCGTTCTCCTTGCAGGCGGCGAGGCTCAGCACGAGGACCAGCGCGGCGGCGAAACGGTGGATCATGACGGGCCGTGCGTTCGGCGGCTTCGGGCGAGCTCCCCGCGCCGCGGGGGCGGCGCGCCACTTCGGGGAACAAGGGGATGGTGACCGACGATCGTTCGGGCGGGAACTCTATCTCGACCCGCTGCCGTTACTGCGGGAGCCATGAGAAGGACCAGCGTTCGAGCGAGCTCCGCGATCGGGGGGCGACATTTCAAGTGATCGTCGCCTGCGCGTCCTGCGGAGCCGCGTTCGCGGCCCTGTCGCGGAACTGATGCGGATCCCGGTCCTCGCGGCCGCTGCCGTCCTGGCAGCCAGCCCGGTTGCTTTTGCCGCCACCCCTGCACCGAAACCGGCCGCGGCGAAGGCCCCGGCGGCCCCGCAGCGGCTCGACGTCACGAAGATGCAGCCCAAGGAGCTGGCGCCCAAAAAGGCGTTGCACGTCGAGTACACCGTCGAGATAAACAAGCTCGGCCAGGTCGCGCGGGTTCGCTCGGTCAAGCCGTCCCACGACGAAGGCTTCGACACGCACACGTACGGCAACGCGCTCCAAGCGTTCATCCGGACCGCCGACGGCAAGGTGATCCTCGGCACGTACCGCCTGACCTACGACTACGACCCCAAGACGCTGCGCGTCCACCGCGACGTCGCGCTCCTGAAGAGCGGCGGCGTGAACCCCAACGCGAAGGGCGCCGCCGTGGACATGACCGAGATCGCCGGCCGCAACCATGACCGCACGCCGCCCCCGTCGCTCACCGTGACGCCGGGCCCGATCCCGAGCGTGACGATCCGCCGGATGCCGGACCTGCCGCAAGTCATGAAGTCCCCACCACCCCGCTAGCACCGGCGGAGCAGCTACTCAACCCCAGCCGCGGGCACCGCACGGCGTGAATCCCATGCGTGCCGACAATCTTCGAACAAGACGGCTACCGGGTCGGGGTCTTCACGCGCAATGAGCATCCCCCGCCGCACGTCCACGTCAGGCGGGCCGGAACGATCATCGCTATTCGTATCTCGCTGTCCGGCGCGGAATATCGCGACTCGGGCGGACGTGATCCGACTGACCGCGAAATCCGACGCGCCGTGCAGATCGTCAAGGAACGCCTCCAAGACTGCTTGTTCGCGTGGAACAAATATCATGCGTAGACAAAGCTCGAAAGAGATACGGGCGCTGGTTGCCGCGGAGATCGCTCATCCGACTCCACGCGACCGCCCGTGGGGCACGTCCGTGTCGTACAGCCGTGCGCGAGACGAGATCCGGCTGGTCCTCGACAGCGGAACGAGCGTCGCGATGCCGCGCAAGGCCATTGCGGAATTGCGAGCGCTTCCGCAGTCGCACATGCACGAACTGGAGCTCATAGACGATGGCCGCGCGCTCGCACTCGACGTCGACGATGTCCACATCTACGTGCCGGGACTCGTTCGGGACATGACGGGATACGGCTCGAAAGGACTGCACCCGCGTCAGATCGCCCGCTCCCGCCGCGCAGCGCGCACCGGAGCTTCGAAGCGGAACAACGGTCGAACCGAGCCGTAAGGTCGTGGCGCGCAGAGTTCGTCCGCCGAAGCCCGATCCCAAGGCGGGTGCGGACGCGCTCATGGAGTGGTACGTCAAACAGCGGATGGAGCCCGATCCGCGCGTGGACACGGACGTCGAGCGCTCGTGCACGTCGAAGCAGCAGTACAAGGACGAAGACGACGCGCACGCTCACGCGCTGATGAACGGCATGGGCGACGTGCTGTTCTCGTACGAATGCCGCTACTGCGGCTTCTGGCACCTCACGCGCCGCCCGAACTGATCGCGCGCGCACATCACGCGATCCGGCGTCCTAGCTCGGGGCGGTTTCTTTTATTTCGCTGCGTTCGCCGGGTCGAAGATCCAGTGGTCGTCCACGTCGATGATCTCGAACCAGTTGCGCAGATGCGGGTAGTCGCGCAGCACCGGGTAGCGCGGGAGGACTTGCTGGAAGTGTTCTTCGTCGCGGATTCCGCGGACCGATAGGCGCTCGTTGATCGAGTCGAACGTGTCGCGGTTACAGTGGGCGTGGAGCCAGGCGACGACGTCTTCGTCCGAGCTCGCGTCGCGGACCGTTTGCGTGAACTGCTCTTCCGTGATGCCGAGCCATTCGAACAGATACACCGACAAGCCCGGGCCGATCTTGTACGCGCCGAGGGTGTTCTGCAGCTTGGCGCGCGTCTTGTCGATCGTGCGGGCGAGGAAGTACAAGCCGCCCAGCATCACGCGCGGGCTGCGCGGCGGATGTGCGCGCAAGTCGGCGTCGGGATACGGCAGCGCCGTCGTCGCGCCGGTGTCCGACTCGGTGTCGTTGCCGCCCGCGCTCACGATGCCGACGCCTCGCGGCGATAGGCGCCGATCGCTTCCAGCACCGGGCGGTCGTCGTAGCGGAACAGGTACGTGTCTTTCGCGGCCTCGTGGCGGTACGGCATCCACGACGGGATGCAGAACGTGTCGCCTTTCTCCCACGCGAGCCGTTCGGTGCCGACCGTCGTTGAACCGCGGCCCTTGTACACGTGGTAGACCACGCCGGCGGTCTCGCGGCGCGTCGGCGACGATGCGCCCTTCGCGATGCGCTCCGCCGCCGCGCCGATCACGCGCGAGATCGAATCGCCCGTGTGGCGGTGCGCGTACTCCGCGTAGGAGTACGGGCCGTCCTCGGCCTCCAGGCGCGCTTCCATGTCGGCCCACGGATAGCGCAGGTGCGACTCGAGCGGCCCCGGCTCGGACGGATATTGCTCTTGCGAATACGGCTGCGCGAAGTTCGCCGGGAAGAACTGGTACACCGGAAGGTCCAGGCCGTCGAGCCACACCATCGGGCCGTCGCCGTCGTGGCCGTGGTCGTGATACTCCCAGGACGGCGTGAGCACGAGATCGCCGCGGCGCATCGTCACCTTCTCGCCGCCCACCGCGGTGTACGCCGCGTCGCCTTCCACGATGAACCGCAGCGCGAACGCGACGTGCCGGTGCGCGCGCGCCACCTCGCCGGGCAGAATCAGCTGCAGGCCGGCGTAGAGCGTGTCCGTGGTGTGCGGCGCTTTCATCGCGGGGTTGACGAGCATGAACACGCGGCGTTCCGCGTCCCGCGTGCCCACGAGATTGCCCGAGCGCTCGAGCAGCGGGCGCATCGCGGCGTAACGCCACACGTGCGGCACCGCCTTGGGCTGCGGATGCGGCGGCACCATCGCTTCCATCATCGTCCACAGCGGCTGCGCATCCTCGGCGGCCGCCTCGGTGAACAACTGGTCCAGGGAATCCGACGCGATCATCACGTTCCTTCCACCCACACGGGCGAGCAGCGGAGTGTTTCGGCCCAGGCGGGAAGCGCCCCGCGTGTCCACCCGTTCCCGCAAACCCGTGCCGCGGCGCGGTGGGTGCGGGCGGCCGGGAGGGACACGACCGCGCCGGATCGCAGGACGCGTCTCGCAACTCGCAGCCCCGGAGGTCCCGCTTGCGTTTCGTCTACTTCAGCACCCCGTCGTCCGAGCAAGCCCGCGCCGGCGTCGTCGAGGGCGAGACGATACGCCCGATCGAGGGCGTCGCCTCGCTCGATGAGCTCGTGCGGCTCGATCCGGCGGCGCGCGCCGCGGCTCTGTCGCGTCTTGGGGAGTCCGTCGGCTTGGCCGGCACGAAGCTGCACGCGCCGCTGTACCCGCACAAGAACGTGTTCTGCGTCGGGCGCAACTATCTCGCGCACGCGGAGGAAGGCGCTCGCGCGCTCGGCAAGCAGCTCGAACTTCCGTCTGTGCCGACGTTCTTCACCAAAGCGCCCACCGCGATCGCGGACCCGGACGCGACCCTCGATCTGAGCGGAACGGTCTCGCAGAAGTACGACTGGGAAGCGGAGCTCGCGGTGGTGATCGGCACGCGCTGCAAGGACGTCCCCGAGGAAAACGCGCTGGACGTCGTGTTCGCCTACACGTGCCTCAACGACGTGAGCGCGCGCGACAAGCAGCGCGCGACGACGCAGTGGTTCGCCGGCAAGACGCTCGACGACACGTGCCCGCTAGGCCCATGGCTGGTGACGCCGGACGAGATCGGCGACCCGCAAAACCTCGACGTGTCGCTGCGCGTGAACGGCGAGACGAAACAGCACGCGAGCACGGCGGTGATGATCTTCTCCGTGGCGCGCATCATCGCGGAGTTGTCGCAAGGGACGACGCTCGAACCGGGCGACATCATCGCGACGGGAACGCCCGAAGGCGTCGGCTTCGCGCGCACGCCGCCCGAGTTCCTCAAAGACGGCGACGTGATGGAAGTGGAGATCGAGAAGATCGGCGTGCTGCGCAACCCGGTGAAAATCTCGGCGCCCGTGGCGGCCGACCTGACGGCATAGCGCCGAGGAGACGACATGGAAACGATCCCGCGTCCGATCGAGCTCGACTGGCATCCCGATGCGTGCGCGCGGATACCGTACCGCGTGTACACCGACGCCGCGATCTTCGAGCGCGAGCTGGAGCGTTTCTTCTACCGCGGCCACTGGTGCTATGTCGGGCTCGCCGCGGAGATCCCGAACCCGGGGGATTTCAAGCGCTCGGCGGTCGGGGAGCGCGGCGTCGTGGTGGCGCGCGGGCGCGACGGCGCGATCACCGTGGTGGAGAACCGCTGCGCGCACCGCGGCGTTCAGTTCTGCCAGACCCCGCACGGCAACACGAAGACGTTCGTGTGCCCGTACCATCAGTGGAGCTACGACCTCAAGGGCAATCTGATCGGCGTGCCGTTCCGCAAGGGCGTGCGCCAGGGCGACCGCGTGAACGGCGGGATGCCGGACGACTTCGAGCTCGGTTCGCACGGGTTGACGAAGCTCGCGGTCGAGGTGTGGAACGGCGTGATCTTCGCGTCTTTCGACCACGACGCCGAGCCGCTGCGCGCGTACGTCGGACCGGAAGTGGGACGGTATTTCGAGCGCGTGTTCGACGGGCGCGAGCTCGCGGTGCTGGGCTATTCGCGCCAGCGGATTCCCGGCAACTGGAAGCTGATGATGGAGAACATCAAGGACCCGTACCATCCCGGATTGCTGCACACGTGGTTCGTCACGTTCGGGCTGTGGCGCGCGGACCAGCAGTCGGAGATGATCGTGGACGAGCGTGGGCGGCACGCGGCGATGGTGTCGCGCAAGAACGACGGCGGTCGCAGCGACGCCGTGACGGCCGGCGTGACGAGCTTCAAAGAGAACATGGTGCTGCACGACGAACGGGTGCTCGACGTGGTCGTCGAGCCGTGGTGGAACGGGCCGACCGTCACGATGCTGACGCTGTTTCCGAGCTTGATCGTGCAGCAGCAGGTCAACTCGCTCTCGACTCGCCACATCGTGCCGCGCGGCGTCGATGCGTTCGACTTCGTGTGGACGCACTTCGGCTTCGCGGACGACGACGCCGAGATGACGCGGCGCCGCTTGCGGCAAGCGAACCTCTTCGGTCCGGCCGGATACGTCTCGGCGGACGACGGCGAGGTGATCGAGTTCTCGCAGCGCGGCTTCGCGCAGCACGCCGGGCTCGAAACCGTGTGCGAGCTTGGCGGCCGCGACCGCGGCGGCGCGGAGCACAACGTCACGGAGACGCTGATCCGCTCGATGTACGGCTACTACCGCGAGGTGATGGAGCTGTGAGCGCGCCGCCCGCAACGGCATTCGTCTCGGTGGAAGACCGGCTGCGCGTGGAGGAGCTGTACGCGCGGTATGCCTGCTGCTTGGACGACCGCCGGTTCGAGGAGTGGCCGGAGCTCTTCACCGACGAGTGCGTCTATCGCGTGGTGCCGCGCGAGAACTACGACCGCGGGCTGCCGCTCGCGACGCTGTCGTTCGAGAGCAAGGGAATGCTGCGCGACCGCGTCTACGCGATCACGGAGACGCTGTTCCACGAGCCGTACTACACCCGGCATTTGGTGAGCGGCATTCTGGTCGCGCCGGACGGCGGCGGATTCCGCGCGCGCGCGAACTATCTGGTCGTCCGTACGAAAGCCGGCGCGCTGTCGGAGCTGTACAACGCGGGCCGGTACGTCGACCACATCGTCGAAGACGCCGGAACGCTGCGCTTCAAAGAAAAACTCTGCGTGTTCGACAGCGAGCTGATCCCGAACTCGTTGATCTACCCGATCTGAACGCTGGAATGGCGAACACCGGCCGTCACGCGCGATACGATGTCGTCGTGTGCGGCGGGGGCGCCGCGGGCGTCGGTGCGGCCGTCGGCGCCGCGCGCGCCGGGGCGCGCGTTGCGCTGCTGGAGCAAGCGCCGTTTCTCGGCGGCGCCGCGACGCGGAGCGGCGTGCTGACGTACTGCGGTTTGTGGACGCAAGCCGAGCCGCCGCAGCGCGCCGTCGGCGGAATCGGCGCGGACGTCTTGGAAGCACTACAGCGGCTCGGCGGAATCAGCGGACCGGCGCGCACGGAGCGCACGCGCGTCGTCATCGCGCTGATCGAGCCCGAGGCGGTGAAGGTCGCCCTCGACCGGCTATGCACCGCCGCCGGCGTTGACGTAATTCTTCACGCGCGGCTCGTTGCCGCGGAGTCGGACGACGCTATCTTGCGAAGTGCGATTGCTTTCGATCATCACGATACGTTCGTGCTCGAAGCGGGCGCGTTCGTCGATGCGAGCGGTGAGGCGGATCTGGCGCATTTTTCCGGTGCGGCGACGCGCTATGGTGATGTCGACGGGCGCGTGCAGAACGGCACGCTTGCGATGCGTATCGGCGGGATTCCGCGGGATGCGGATATCTCGCGCGCCGTTTGGGCCGCTGCCGTGCGCGATGCCAAAGCGCGCGGCGCGGACCGGATGACCAAGGAACAAGGTCTCGTCGTGCGCTTGCCGCACAGCGGCGAGGTGATCGCGTTTCTCGCGGACGAGGCGTACGATGCACGCGACGCGCGCTCCGTCAGCGCCGCCGAGCGTCACGCCCGCGAGCAGGCGTGGGCGTACATCGAGGCGATCCGCGCGCTGCCCGGCCACGAGCGCGCGTACCTCATCGCGACCGGGCCGTCGATCGGGACGCGCGAGTCGCGGCACGTCATCGCGCGCTCGCAGTTGAATGGTGAAGACGTCATCGGCTCGCGCGTACCCGCCGATACCGTAGCGCTGGGCGCTTGGCCGGTGGAGACGCATCCCGGCCCCGGCGTCGCCGGCGTGTGGAAACGCCTGCGCGACGACGCGGCGTACGGCATCGCGCTCGACACGCTCGTCAGCGCCACGCATCGCAATCTCTTCGCGGCCGGGCGCGTGATCGACGCCGATGCCGACGCTTTCGCGTCCGCGCGCGTTATGGGGACGGCGTTCGCGACCGGCCATGCAGCCGGCGTCGCTGCCGCGCTGCATGCAGACGGCCGCTCGGCGGACGTGACGGCGGTGCGCGCCGAACTGCTGCGGCAGAACGCAATCCTCGACCTCGAACAGGAGCCCGTATCTCGATGACGTCACGCGCGCGTTTTCTCGCCACGGCCGCAGCAGGCGCTGCCGCGAGCGCTTTCCCGACCGCGATCTTCGCGCAGGGCCGCAAAGCGCTCACCATCGGCTACGTGCCTTCGACGCTCTTCGCGCCCGTGTTCGTCGCGGTCGAGAAGGGCTATCTGCGCGACGCGGGATTCGACGCGAGCCTCACGCCGATCGTCGCGGGCGCCGACTCGATGAGCCTCGTCGCGCAGGGACAGATCGACGTCGCGGCCGCCGCGCTGTCGGCGGCGTTCTACAACGCGGTGAACCGCGGGCTCGAAGTGAAGTTCGTCGCGGCGACCGGCTATCAGCCGCGGCACGGGCGCCCGTCCGCGCTGCTGATTCGCCAAGATCTCTACGACGGCGGGCTGCGCGTGAGCCCCGCGCTCAAGGGCCGCAAGTTCGGCTGGATCGGCAACACCGGCGCCGCGTCCGCGTACTACGTCGCGCGCATTTTGCGGACGGTCGGGCTGCGGCTCACCGACATCGAGGCGCTGAACATTCCCAATCCCGAGCAGCAGACGGCGCTCGAGCACAAGGCGATCGACGTGCTGTTCACCTCCGCACCGTTCAGTGACGAGTTCGCGCAGAAACGCCTCGGCACGATCGTCGCGTCGCCGCCGCCGGGAATCGCGGCGTCGGGCGTGTTCTTCGGACCGGCGCTGCTGCACAACCACGACAACGCGAGCGCGGTGATGACGGCGTTCCGCAAAGCGGCGGCGGAGATCGTCGGGAACGGGTTCTACGATCCGGCCAATCTCGCCGCATACGCCAAGTACACAAAACAGCCGGTCGACGTGATCAAGGCCGCGCCGCGCTACGACTTCAAGCCCGACCTGCGCATCGACCAGGGCACGCTCGAGGACATGCAGCGCGAGTTCGTGGCCGACAAGATACTCACGTACAAAGAACCGCTGAACGAAGTGCGCCTGGTCGCACGCTTCTGATGGAGCTGGTGCGCGGCGGCCGCGTCGCGACCATCGACGGTCTCCGCGGCATCGCGATTCTCGCCGTGGTGTGGTACCACGTCTGGCAGATCTCGTGGCAGTCCGCGGTGATCCCGCTGGTCAACGTGTCGCTGCAGCCGATCGCGGAAACCGGCTTCCTGGGCGTCGACCTGTTCTTCTTCATCTCCGGGTTCGTGCTGATGCTGCCGTACGCGCACGCGCACCTCACCGGAGCGCCGCGGCCGTCGCTGCGGCATTTCTTCTCGCGGCGGTTCCTCAAGATCGTGCCGTCGTACATCTTGGTGATCGTCGTGATGATCGCGGCCGGCGCGCAGACGTACGCGCACTGGGGCGACGCGGTTCGCGACGTCGGGTTCCACCTGCTGTTCGTCCACAACTGGTTCGCGGTCACGAACGGATCGATCGACAGCGTCATGTGGTCGCTCGGCGCCGAGGTGCAGTTCTACGTGCTGTTCCCGCTGCTCGTGCTTGCGTTCGTGCGCTGGCCCGTGATCTGTGCGGCAGCGCTGTTCGCGGTTGGAAACGGCTGGCGCATCTGGGCCATGCTGTCGAACCACTACTTCTACGCGCAGCGGCTCGAACAGCTGCCCGCGTACGTCGACTTCTTCGCGGCCGGGATGCTGTGCG
>JAXDMB010000141.1:0-5455 GCA_034666325.1 Vulcanimicrobiota bacterium | reverse complement strand
TGGTGGGTGTGACCGAAAAAGAGGATCTCGTGATGGCTCCCGTGCGCCGCATGCTGATGGCGGTCGCGTTTGCGATCTTCGCGATGGTCGCTGTTCCGCTGGCGGCACTGTGCGCGACGGTGACGCCGGCGCCGACACCGCCGCCGAATCAACGCGTCACGTACACCTACAAGACGTTTCTCGACCCGACGACCGTCGACTACTGGCAGATTCGGGCGTTCGACGTCGACTTCGGGAGGATGACGCTGACGTTCGATCCCGACAAGACCATAACGGGGACGTACGCGCCGGACTTCGGCACCCCCGCGACGGTCACCGGCAGCTTTACCGGGCGGGGAACGCTGTCGCTGCAGATCGGCAGCCGGCAGTTCGCCGGCCGGTTCACCTCGCGCGGGATAGCAGTTTCGTTCGGCCCCGCGGCGTCCGGGACCGGCCGGCGGCTGTGGGGCCAGTTCGTACGCGCGACGCACCGGCACTAGCAGCGAAGGGCTGTGGTCGTGCGAACATCCGTGCTCGCTGCGATCACGACCGCGCCGCACAAGTCGGTACGGTACACCGTTGCTCCGGCGTCGCGCAACGTCGCGACCGTCGCGGCCGCCGGATGTCCGAACAGATTGTGGCGGCCCGCGCTGATGATGGCCAATTTCGGGCGGACGGCGGCCACGAAGCCGGGAGCCGATGAATATGCGGAGCCGTGGTGGCCTACCTTTAAGATTGCGGCGTGCAGATCGACGCCGCTGTCGAGCAGGCGTTGCTCGGCCGCAAATCCGGCATCACCCATGAACAGCATGCGAAAATCTCGATAGGTGAGCATGACGACGACCGAGTTCTCGTTGACGTCATTGTTGCCGTCGGCGAAGAGCGCGCCGCACGGCGACAGTACCGCAAGCGTCACGCCGTCATCGCTCGTCCATCGGTCCCCGCACCGAGCATCGTGCACCGGAACATGGTGCAATGCCGCCTCGCGTAAGCCGTCATTGAATGCGCGGCCGCCGTATGTCTGGCCGCTGTCCGCGATTGCATCGACGCGCAGCGCGCGCGCGATCGGTGCGAACCCGCCCACATGGTCGCCGTGCGGGTGCGTGTTCACCAGCAGGTCCACGCGGCGCACGCCTTGGCGCTTCAAGTACGCGAGGACGACGCGCTCGCCGACCAGCTCGGCCGGTGACTGTCCGCCGGCGCCCGGACCGCGTTCGAGACGGCCGCCGCTGTCGATCAGGACCACGTGGCCGCGCGGCGTGCGAGCGACGATTGCGTCGCCTTGGCCGACGTCGAGCATGGTGATCGTGAGCCGTCCGTCGGGCAGCCGCAGCGTCGTCGCGAGGACGCCGATGCTCGCGCACGCGAGCAGCGCCGCCGCCGATCGCGCGCTGCGGCGCATCACGAACGCCGCGGCCACGATCGCGACCGTGTCGTACGCGACGATCGCGAGCGCCGGCGGCGGTGCGACCCATACGCGCGCGCCGGGCAGCGCCGCGACCGACGTTACGGCGCGCAGCATGAGATCGACATCCCAGGTGGCGAGCGTCGCCGCGGCACGTCCCGCGACGGGCACGTTCGCGAGCGCGAGCGCCGCGATGCCCGCCGTCATGGCGACGCCGGTTGCCGGGACGACGATCGCGTTGGCGAGGATCGCATACGGCGCGAGCACGCCGAACGTCGCAGCGCTGAGCGGCCACACGCCGATCTGCGTCGCGATCGTCAGCGCCAGCGCTTCGCGAATCCGTTCGGGGAGCTCCCATCGCTCGAGCGCGCGCTGCAGCGGCCGCGCGAACAACAGGATCGCGCCGACGCACGAGAACGACAGCGCGAACGACACCGTGCCGACCGACGCCGGCCAGAGCGCCGCGACCGCGAGCGCGGCGAGCGCCAGCGCATTCCAGGACAGCAGCCGTGCGCCGTACGCGCGTGCGAGCAGCGCGACGGACACCATGACGGCGGCGCGCTGCGACGGAAGGTGCGCGCCGCTGAGCCACGCGTACGCGACCACGCACGGAACCGCCGCGAGCGAGGCGCCGGCGCGCGGGACGCGGACGAACCGCAGCAGCTCGAGCACCAGCCACGCGATGACACCGAGATGCAATCCGGCGGTCACGAGCACGTGCACGGTGCCGGTCGCCTGAAAATCATCGCGCAAGTCGCGTGACAGCGTGCCGCGCTCGCCCCATAGCGCTCCCGCGACGACGGTCGCCTCCGGCTCGCGCAGCGACGCGCGCAAACGTGCCGACAGCACCGCTCGCGCGCGTGCGGCCCACGTTCCGACATCGCGTGGATCGGGCGGCGCGCGCGAGATCACGCGATCGCTCGCGAGCTGGCCCGCGATTCCCTCGCCGAGCGCGATCGCGCGCCGCGACGGCTCCCCCGGATTGCGCGCTTCGTCGAACGGCGCGAGCCGGCCGCGCAGCACGACCCGCTCGCCCGGGACGATGGCGTCATCGCGCACATGCGCGCGCACGACGACTCCACCGTCCAGCGCGAACGTGAACGACGCGCCGCCTTCATCGGTTTGCACGTCGCCGACAACCGTTCCAGCAAACCGCGCGGTGCGCGACTCCTCGGTGAGCACCGGCGGGTGGCCGTTCCATGCGGCGAACACGAGCCCCGCGAGCGCGAACGCTGCCGCGAGCCGTGCCGGGCGGTACGATACCGTACCGAGTGCGGCGGGGCAAACGAGCGCGCCGAGTCCGTGCGCCTCGGCGGCGATCGCCGAGCAGAACGCGAGCGCGGGCAGAACGAGCGGTGCGCGAGCCACGCTTGCACATCACGCGCACGATCGCGGGCGGCTAGGGGAGAGCGGCCCCGCAGGCCGAACCCAGGGTGCTCGCATGCGTATCGTCGTCACCGGCGGAGCCGGATTCATTGGATCGCACATCGTCGACGCGTACGTCGCCGCTGGACACGAGGTCGTCGTCGTCGACAGCCTGTGGTCGCACGGGGGCGGCCGCCGCGAGAACATTCCCGACGGCGTGTCGTTCGTGCACATGGACGTGCGCGACGACGGCATCCAGCGCATCTTCTCCGACTTCAAACCGGAGATCGTGTCGCACCACGCCGCGCAGCATTCGGTCGCGATCGGCTCGCGCGATCCGAAGTACGACGCGAACGTCAACGTCATCGGCATGCTCAACGTGCTCGAAGCGGCCGTGAAGGCGGGCTCGCGCAAGGTGCTCTTCGCGTCGAGCGCAGCGACGTACGGCGACGTCGATACGATGCCGGTTGACGAAAGCTCGCCGCAGCGTCCCGTGTCGCCGTACGGCATCACCAAGATGGTGACCGAGCACTACCTGCGCTTCTTCAAAGCCGATCACGGACTCGATTACACCGCGCTGCGCTACGGCAACGTCTACGGACCGCGCCAGGACCCCAATGGCGAAGCGGGCGTCATCGCGATCTTCCTCGGAAAGTTCCTGCAGAAGCAAAGTGTGCGCATCGACTGGGACGGCGAGCAGACGCGCGATTACGTGAACGTGGCGGACGTCGTTCGCGCCAACGTCGCCGCGCTCGACAAGGGCTCGGGCGAGATCTTCGTGATCGGCACCGGCAAGAAGACGTCGGTCAACGAGATCTACCGCGCGATGGTGGAGGTCACGGGATTCGAAGCGCCGGTGACGCACGCGCCGCGCCGCCCGGGCGACGCGCGCGAAGTCTACTTCAACCCGGCCAAAGCGAAGCGCGAGCTCGGCTGGGAAGCGCAAGTCTCGCTGATCGAGGGCATGCGCAAGACGTACGAGTTCTTCAAAGAAAAAGAACGAACCGCAGCCGCGTCATGACCGTGCGGCGACCTCACCGCCGGCCGGTTCGGCGTGCAGCGAGGGCGTGACCGGGCGCGCGAGCACCGATGCGAGCGTTTCGTGGTGATCCAGCAGGAACGTGGCCTCGGTTTCCGGTCCCGCGCCCATCAGCGTCAGCAGATCGGCCGCCATGTAACACGCCTCGTCCACCACCGCGCCTTGGGTCGTGTACGTTCGATCGTCCCATGTGAAGTTCGCGAGCCACCACCCGGGGGACTCGGAGTCGCGAAGGATCGTCACCGTGACGATATTCACCGGCGCACCAGCCTCTCGAAGCGTTGCGGTAGCATGTTGATGTGTCGTGCGATCGTGCGGCATGTTCCGGCGGGGATCGTAACGTGCCGCGGCACCGCCGTCAATCGCCCGTCGGGGCGCCTGAAGATGTCGTGCGGCCCGCTGCGGTTCGTACACCGGAACCCGAGGAACAGGAGCAGCCGCACGACGTCGCGCCGGTTGTGAGATTGCATCGCACGGTGCGTCTGCGACGACGGCACCGTGCGGCAAGGGCGATGCGGCGAATATGCGGCGTCAGCAGTGGCTGGGCGGCGGCGTTCCGATGAAGTTGTCGTCGGGCGTCGCACGCTGCTGCGGCACCTTGATGACGAGCAGCTTGAGGTTCATGTTGCCGACGGGCTTCATCCCCGAATGGACCGTGTGCGGCGGAATCACGAGCAGGCCACCCGGCCGCAAGGTGACGGTGGCCGAGCCGAATTGCTCCGTCCCGCTGCCCGCGATCACGTACTGGATCTCGTTCGCCGTCGTGTGGTAATGCGCCGGCAGCGTGCCGACGGCGTACTGCACCGTCGCGATCGACGACTTGGAGATCGTCGCGATGCGTGCGTTCGGAAAGCACGGCGGCGCCGGCTGCGTCGCGAGCTTCGTGACGTCCGGCACGAACGTTGGGGACATCGCGACCACCGGAATGGGACCGTAGCCGGCCTGCGCCCGCACGGCGACCGGGGCGCGCGCCACGGCGAAGCCAGCCGCGAACGCGATCCCGGCGAGCGCGGCGACGCGCAAAGTGGATTGCTTCATCGTCCCCCGGTGCGACGGCCGCCTAGCTATGCCTGCCCTACTCTACGTGGCGACCGGTGACCTCGAGCGGCGCAGCGCCGCGGCAACACCGTAAGCCACGGCGAACGACACGAAATAGCTGACGTCGCCGAACTGCGGGTGCGCGGCGGCGATCGCGCCCGTGAACCACGACTGCTGCCAGAACGGCAGCGACGCCGCGATCCCGGCCAGCCAGGCGCCGAGCGCGGCGCCGTCCGTGCGCCGCTCGGTGGCGCCGCGCGTTGCCAGCAGCACCGCGGCCCACGGCGCGGCCCAGGTCGAGAGCAGCGAGAGGAAGTTCGTGTAGAGATGCGCGGTGCTCGCCGGATCGCTGCCGGCCCAAGCCAGCGCGCCGCCAAGGATGCCGACCGCCAGCGCCGACTGCCAGCGCACGAGCGTCCAGCGCACGACCGCGCCGGCGAGCGCCCCGACCGCCAGCGCCGCCGCCGCGACGATCCACGGCGCGTAGCGCGCGGCCGGGTCGTTCGCGCGCGCGGCGAGGAGCAGCAGCGCGGCGAGCAGCGCGAACGCCGCGCCCGTCGCGAGCGCGAACGCGGGCCGTCGGCGCGCGTCCCCCGCGACGAGCGCGGACAGCGCGCCCGAGTACAAGT
>JAXDMB010000140.1:0-5862 GCA_034666325.1 Vulcanimicrobiota bacterium | reverse complement strand
AAAGCGGCGCCGTCGTCCCCGGCGGCACCGGTTTGTACCGCGATACGCAGGCGCTGAAGGCAATTCCGATCGACCCGTCGCCCACGCCGACACCGAATCCGGGCTTGGTCGGGAGCGTCGTCGGGCTCGTCAGCAGCCTCGCCTGCGGCGTCACGTCGGGACTCACGTGCCATGTGATCCCAGGCCCCGGGCCGCGGGGACTTCCCGCCGGAACGGCGGCGAACGCGCTGACGGGTCTGCACCCGGCGGATCTTCAGAGCGCGTACGCGTTGCCGTCGAGCACGAACGGCGCGGGTCAAGTCATCGGGATCGCCGTCGCGTACGACAACCCGAAGCTCGAGGCTGATCTCGCGGTCTATCGCACGACGTTCGGGCTTCCGCCATGCACCACGGCGAACGGCTGCTTCAAGAAGATCACGCCGGGCGGTTTGCTAGGCGGCCTGCTCTCGGGCAACCAGGGCTGGGGCCAGGAATCCTCCATCGACGTTCAAGTCGCGTCCGCCGTGTGCCCGAAGTGCAAGATCGTCGTGGTCGAGGCGGCGTCCGACTCACCGGCAGCGCTGCTCGCGGCCGCGAAGTCCGCAGTCGCCGCCGGCGCGACCGTCGTGAGCGACAGCTATAGCCTGAGCGAGAGCGGGTCGGAAAATGATGCGGACTACGCGATCGGCGTTCCGTTCGTGTTCGGCTCGGGCGACTGGGGCGCAGGCGCGCAGTGGCCCGCCTCCTCATCTCATGTGATCGCGGTCGGAGGCACGTCGCTCGAGCGCGACGATAGCGCACGCGGATGGTCGGAAACCGTGTGGGCCGGCAGCGGCGGCGGCTGCAGCGCGTACATGCCGAAACCCGCCTGGCAGCACGACGCCGGTTGCGGCAAGCGCACGTCGAACGATATCGCCGCGTTCGCAGATCCGAACCCCGGTGTGGCCGTGTACGACAGTTATCTCAGCAACTCACCGGGTTGGCGCACGTACGGCGGCACGAGTGTGTCCGCACCGATCGTCGCCGGCGCGATCGCGCTCGCCGGCAACGGCAAGAGCGTCCTCCGCGACGCGTCGTATATCTACGCTCACGCCGACGCGCTCAACGCGGTTTCTTCCGGTAGCAACGGCGCGTGCGCAACGTATCTGTGCGCCGCAGGCCCCGGCTACAGCGCACCCGCAGGCAACGGATCTCCCCACGGAATCGGCGCCCTCTAACCGCCGGGCGCGAGCTGCTGCCAGACGTAGAACAGCGCCAGGCCGCCGATCACGATTGCCGTCGACCAGCCCACGATGTTGCCGAACCGTCCGTTCACGTAGCTGCCCATCACGCGCGGGTTGTTGATGATGCGCAGCATCAGCACCAGCTCGAACGGCAGCAGCACGCCCTGCACCACCTGCGCGTAGAAGATCAGCTTGAGCAGCGACGCTTTGGGAACCAGCAGCACGAGGCCCGCTCCTAGCAGGATCGAGCCGGCGAAGAGGGCGTAGAACACGGGCGCTTCGCGAAAGCGGCGGTCGAGCGACGCTTCGAGACCGAACGCTTCGCACACGATGAACGCGGTCGAGAGCGGCAGCACGGTCGCCGTGAAGATCCCCGCGTTGAGGATGCCGAATGCGAACAGCAGCTCCGCGAAGTTGCCCGCGAGCGGCTTGAGCGCCAGCGCGAAATCCTGCGCCTGCGCGGTGCTGATGTCGATCGGCGGCTTGCCGGTGTGCAGCGCGGCCTGGTAGATCGTCGCACCGTTCGCGATGATCATGAACCCCGCGAGCACGATCGCGAGCACCGAGCCGACGACGATGTCGACGCGAATCGCCGGCAGATCGCGCGCGCGCGAGCCCTTGTCGACCACCGCGGACTGCAGGAAGAACTGCATGTACGGCGAGATCGTCGTGCCGATCAGCCCGACCACCGTGACGAGAAACGCCGGGTTCTTGTCGATCGTCGGAACGAACGTGCCGCGCGCGACTTGGCCCCAATCCGGATGCGCCCAAAAGCCGGACACCACATAGCCGAGATAGATCAGCGACAGCACGACGAACGTGCGTTCCACGACCTTGTTCGGAAGCCGCAGCACGAACGCGAACACCACCAGCATCGACACCGGCACCGCGATGTAGCGCGAGACGCCGAAGATCTCCGACGCCGCGCCGATACCGGCGAACTCGGTCGCCGTGATGCCGGTGTTGATGAAGAAGAGCGCCAGCATCGCGAGAAACGTCGTGCGCAGGCCGAAGTTCTCGCGGATCAGTCCCGCGAGGCCTTGGCCCGTCACCGCGCCCATGCGCCCCGCCATCTCTTGCACCACGATCAGCGACACGGTCAATGCGACCAGCGTCCACAATGTCGAGTAGCCGAACTTCGCGCCGGCCGCGGAGTACGTTGCGATGCCGCCGACGTCGTTGCCGGCGGACGCCGTGACGAACCCCGGCCCGAGCACGGCTAAGAAGGCGAGAAGCAGTCGCCAGTTGCGGCGGAACAGCAACGTGCTAGCTCGCGGCTTCGGCGCGCCGCCGCTGCGCGCGTTTGGTGAAGCGCGGCAACTGCTTGGTGAGGCGTTCGGGGATGATCGCGTCGATCGCGTCGTCCACCGTCACGAGGCCGAGCATCTTTCCGTGCTCGTCCGTCACCGGACACGCGAGAATGTCGTAGCGCGCGATCGTTCCCGCGACGTCCTCGGCGCTCGTGTCCGTGCGCACCGTGATGAGGTCGGTGTCCATGATGCTGTGGATCGTCGCGTCGGGCGCCGACAGCAGCAGCGTGCGCAGCGACAGCACGCCCAGCAGCTTCTCCGACTGGTCCGTGACGTAGAGATAGTAGATGAACTCGGTCTCGGGCGCGATCTGGCGGATCTTCGCGATCGTCGCGGCCACCGTGCGGTGCGGATAGATCCAGAAGTAGTCGGTGGTCATCAGACCGCCCGCCGTGTCCTCGTCGTACGCGACGAGCTCGCGGAGATCGTCCGCGGTTTCCGCGTCCATCTCGCGCAGCAGCTCTTCCTGACGCTCCTCGGGAAGATCGCCGAGCAGGTCGGCCGCGTCGTCGGAGTCCATCTCCTCGATGATGTCGGCGGCGCGCTCCGTGCCGAGGTCGTCGATGATCGAGCGCTGCACGTCCGCGTCGAGGTGCTCGAGCGCGTCGGCCGCGCGCTCGTCGTCGAGCGAGCGCACGACGCGCGCGGCGTCTTGCGACGAAAGCTCGCTGATGATGTCCGCGAGCTCCGACGGGTGCAGGCGCGAGAGGCGGTGCTCGCTCACCGACAGCCGGATCTGCGTCGGGTTGAGATCGTGCAGCGGCGCGACGTTGTCCCACGCGATCAGCGAGCGCGGCACGCGGTCCACCAAGCCCGGCAACAGCTTCGCGGCGCCGAGCCGGCGCAGCAGGCCGCCCACGCCGATGTCCGCGGCCACGACGCGCAGCGCGCCGCCGGTGCGCGCGACCTCGATGTCGTTGATGCGCACCACCTTGCGGCCGTCGACGTCCACGATCTGCTTGTCGAAGAGGTCCTCCACGAGATAGAGCGCTTCGTCGTCCGGCGGGCGGACGATCTTCGGCGGCGCGGTCAGCACGACGCCGCTGGTGTCGAGCGACGCGACTTCGGAGATCGGCGCGGCCAGCTCGCCGTAGCGCGTCTTCACGATGATGGCGTCGATGCGCGGGAACGTGTCCTCGGGGTGCTCGACGACGAAGTCGGCGATCTTGCCGACGGTCTCGCGCGCGCCGTCGCGCTGCACGAACGCCGGGCGGCCGACCAGCTCGGAGACGAAGCCCTCGTGGAATGCCGTGGTTGCCATCGCGTCGTCACCCCCTCTCGAAAGAAGAAACCGGTCCGGGAAGTATTCCCGTCCGGCTGCTCGGCGCGATGGTGTGTGTGGGCGCCGCGGCGCCCGACACACTCCTCAACGTCGAGCTTCAGCACCGCACGCCATCGATACGGGAGCGAACCTCCCGATCAGCCGCATTGAGCGCCGCCTTGATTCGGCGGAGCCTGGTCAACCACGTCGGGGTCTCTCGACCTTTCCGGGCAGCGGCGTATCTGCGTGCGGACGCCTCACCTAACGAGGAATCCACCTTCAAGTGTACGCTTGCGCGTCAAGCTGGCGCGACCTTTGGAACCGGGAACGGCGAATCGCAAGCGTGAACGGTCCGCCCATGTCGATCCGAATCGCGGCGAGCATTGCCGCCGCGATGGTGTTCTGTGCCTGCTCCGCTCCGAAAGGCGCGACGTCCGGCGCGGCCGTCTCCGCGCCGCCGAAGCCTGCCGTCATGAACGCTTCAGTTTCCCGCGCCGGGCAGCCGGACGCAATTCGGCTCGACCCCGCGCAGCGCGCCGAGGTCGACGCGACGGTTGCCAAAGCGCCGGCGGCGCAGCGGCCGCGACTGCGCTACGCGCTTGCCACCGGCGACGACGGCAAGGTCCATCTGGTCGTGTACGACGGCGAGGGACTCGGGGCGGCCGGTCGCCATCCGGGCCGCAAGCACGAGTACATCGTGTTCAAAGTTCTCAATGCGACCACGCCGGTCCACTACGACCCGCAGCAGAATAGCCTGGTCTCGCCGATCCCGCCGCCCCCGCAGCGGGAAACCTCCGTCACGAAGTAGCGGTCAGCGGCCCGGCGCGGGGATCCCCGCCGCCACGGGAACCGAGGTTCGCGCCCCGCGGTCGTCGCTCAGCGCGATCGACCCGTTGGGGCTCGGACCGCCGAACACCGTCAGGTCGAGCAAGCTCGCCGCCGACGTGAACGACGCCGAGCGGAGATCGGCGCTGAAGCCGAATCCGGACCCGCCGCGCTTCGCGGCGATTTTGCGCCCCAGGCAGTCCACCGCGCGCAGCCGCGCGGAGCCGCGCTGCGGCACCGCGAGCGGCGTGGAGCCGGCTTCGACCTGGATCTCGTTTATCGCGTACGGCACCAACAGCACGTCGGCGGGCCAGCTCCAGGTGAAGAATACGAGCCAGCCGCGCGACGCAGCGTCGCCCAGCGCCGGCGTCACCGTGATGGCGGGTGCGGTCACCGCGTTGCCGGCGAAGCTGTTCTGCACGCCGACGTTCCACCAGCGCGTCGCGAACGTGACGATCGGCGCCGGTTTGCTTCCGGCGTAGCTCAGCGAGAACTGCGCCGGTCCCGCGGTGACCACCGGATCCGCGGTGGTGAAGTCTTGCGGAATGGTCGTGGCGTCGCGGCAGAAGTTGAGCACGGGCGGCGTTCCGATCGCGGCGGACTCCGCCGATCGCGCTCCGGAGCGCCCGCCGCGGGGGCTGGTCGTCCAGAGCCACGCGGCGCAGTCGGTCGCATACGTGCCGTTGCCGCACGGCCGGATCGCGGGCAGCTGCAGCTCGCTCCAGCCGCCGTCGTCGTCGTCGCCGCCGGTCCAGCCCTGCGGCGTGCGCGCGGTCGCGCCGGCGCGGCCCACGTTCGCAAGGATTTGGCGCGCCGCCGACGACTCCGCGGGGAACGCGGGAGCTTGCGCCCGCGGTGCCGCGGCGGGCGTCACGGACCCGCTCGACGTGCATCCGGATCCGAGGAGCATCGCTGCGGACAGCGCAGCAAAACGGGTCACCGACATGAAAACATTCCTCCGGCTTTCGACGAGGAAGTTGTCGGCGCGTGAGCGCGCTGTCTTTACCCGAATGGTAAAGCGATCGTGAACTAGCGGACGATCGAGTCCGCGACGAGCGTCGCGAAGATCTGGGAGAGCGTGTTGGCGTCGGCGACGAGCCGCGTCTGAAACTGGTTCTGGATCTGATCGCGCGTGAAGGTCGTCATCGCGTCGCCGATGTTCAGGTCGCGGATCGCGCTCTCGGCCGCCTGCGTGTTGACGCTCGCGATGTTCCCGCCGTTGGCCGCCTCCTGCAGCGAGACGGTCTGCGCGCCGATCTGCGCC
>JAXDMB010000139.1:0-3159 GCA_034666325.1 Vulcanimicrobiota bacterium | reverse complement strand
TGCTCTCCCGCTGAGCTAATCGCCCGCCGCTCCGTGCGGGTTCGCCGTGCGGGAGAGCTCTCCCCGGATGGGGGATACGCTCGGAGATGCAGCAGCGCCGGCTCGCCCTCGACGACTCACGCCCCATCTGGCAGGCGATGCTTGTGTTTCTCGTCCCGCTGATGCTGAGCAACATCCTGCAGTCGGCGTCCGGAACGCTCAACAGCATCTACCTCGGCCGCCTGCTCGGCGTGCACGCGCTCGCCGCCGCGTCGTCCTTCTTCCCGATCATCTTCTTCATGATCGCGTTCTTCATCGGCATCGCGAGCGGCAGCACCGTGCTGATCGGGCAGGCGTACGGCGCGCGCAACGAGGAGCGGCTCAAAGCCGTCGCCGGCACCACGCTCACCGTCGCGCTCGGCAGCGGGCTCCTCATCGCCGTCGCGAGCTGGTTCTTTCTGCCGGGGCTGCTGCACCTGATCGGCACGCCGCTGGACGTCTTCGGCGACGCGCTCGCGTACGCGCGCGTGATCTTCCTCTCGCTGCCGCTGCTGTTCGTGTACCTCGCGTACACCACGTTCGTGCGCGGCACGGGCGACTCGCGCACGCCGTTCGTGGCGCTGATCGTGAGCACCGTCCTGATCGTCGTCATCACGCCGGCGCTGATCCGCGGCTGGTTCGGGCTGCCGCAGCTCGGCATCATCGCGGCGGCCGTAGCGAACATCATCGCGAACTTCGTCGCGCTGATCTTCCTGCTGGTTGCGCTCGCGCTCGAGAAGAACCCGCTCGCGCTCGACATGTCGATCGTGCGGCACATGAAGCTCGAGCCGAAGCTGCTCGGTACGCTCGTGCGCATCGGGATCCCGACCGGAATCCAGATGGTGATGGTGTCGCTCGCCGAGGTCGCGGTCATCTCGCTCGTCAACCGATTCGGCTCGGACGCCACCGCGGCGTACGGCGCGGTGAACCAGATCGTCTCGTACGTGCAGTTCCCCGCGATCTCGATCGGAATGGGCGCGTCCATCTTCGGCGCGCAGTCCATCGGCGCCAAGCGCTTCGACCGCCTGCGCGGAATCGCGCGCGCCGGCATCGCGCTGAACTGGGCGATCTGCGGCATCCTAATCGCGCTCGTCTACGTGTTCAACGACGCGATCCTCACGCTGTTCATCACCGACCCGAAGGTGGTCGCGACCGCGCACGACCTGCTCGCGATCACGCTGTGGAGCTACGCGATCTTCGGGACGTCGGCCGTGCTCTCGGGTCTCATGCGCTCCAGCGGAACCGTGCTGTGGCCGACGCTGCTCTCCATCGTGTCGATCTGGGCCGTCGAGGTCCCGGTCGCGTACGCGCTCGCGCCGAAATACGGGTTGCGCGGCGTGTGGATCGCCTACCCGGTCGCGTTCTGCGCCGGGCTGCTGTTCCAGACGATCTACTACCGCTTCGTGTGGCGCCGCAAGCGGCTCACGACGCTTCTCGGCGACACCGCGCCGGCCGAGCCGCTCGCGACGTAGCGGCTACTTCACGTAGTTCGGCTTCACCGTGCCGTGCGCTTTCGCGATCGCGAACAGCGTCGGGTAGAACTGCGTGAACGAGTCCTGCACCGCGCCGTGCGTCACGTGGCACTGCCAGCAGTTCGTGGTCGGCTCCGGTTGCGGCAGCACCGGCTGCCAGCCGCCGTTCGATGCTTGCTGGAACGTGAACCACGCCCACTTCGTCTTGGGATACCGCGCGTCGTCGCGCATCTCCATCCGCAGCGCGACGACGTCGCCCTGGTACAAGCCGCTCGACAAGAACGACGACGTGCGCGCGACGCTGGCGCGAACCTCGAGCACGAACACCGTCTTGTCGGGATACAGTCCCGTCTTCTGGAACGACTCGAACGCTGCAGGCGACACGAACACGTTCTGGAACGCCGGCGCGGGCGTCGCGGACGCGGCCGCGGCCGTCGCGCCCGTCGCGGTTCTCGGCGGGCGCGCCGTGGCGGGCGGCAGATGCGCGCGGGCAACCGCCGGCAGCTTCGCCTCTTCGGACGGATACGACAGCGCGAGCGACGCGCTCGCGTACGGCCAGTTGCGGTAATCGGGCGGAACGGTGACGGCGGCCTGCGGCGCGGGTGACGCGGCGTCCGCGGCGACCGCCTGCGGTGCGTGTGCGCGCAAGCCCAGCGCGACGAGGACCAGGACGACGGCGATCGGCAACCAGCGCATGTCTCACCCTCCAACGCGACGATGCCGCACCGATACGGCGCTCGCCCGCAAACTCCCCCGTGCGACCGTTACGGCGCAGTACGTTGCGCGCTTCCCGGGAACATCGGCCGTATGCCGGACGCGCCCGCGCCCCGCCTGGCAAAGTCGTATGCGGCGAACGTGGCGCTCGTCGTGCTGACGCTGTTTCCGGGGCTGATCAACACGAGCGCCGTCGCGCTCGCCGCGCCGGTGATCGGGCGCGATCTCGGCGTGACGCCGGACGCTGCCGCGGCGATCCCGCTGATCAGCGACGCGGCACTCGCATTCGGGTGCGTGCTGGCGGCGGAGCTCACGCGCCGCGTCAAGAGCCGCACGCTGTATTTCTGGCTGCTCGGCGCGTCGCTCGTGTCGTCGCTGGCGAGCGCGCTCGCGCCGTCGTTCGGCATGCTGCTCGCCGCGCACGTCGTGCACGGGCTCGTCGCCGGAATGCTGTTCATCGTGGTGCTGCCGCCGCTGATCACCAACTTCAAGAGCGACAAGCTGCCGGCGACCGCGACGGTGCTCGTCCCGGCGCTGTACGGTGCGGTTACGCTCGGCCCGCTGATCGGCGGGCTCGTCGCCGCGCCGGGCGCGTGGCGCAGCGTCTTCGGCGTCGAGGTGATCGTTGCGCTCGTCGCGCTGGCGCTGGCGCCGCGGGTGCTCGCGAAGCGCGATCCGCAGGGTTCCGATGAGCCCGTCGACTGGTTCGCGCTGCTCGCGTCCGGGATCGGCTCGCTGCTGATCTACATCGGTATCGGCGGGTTGGCGGGAAACGACGTGCAAGACCCGTTCGCGAGCGTGCCGTTCGCCGCCGGCATCCTCATCTACGTCGCGCTGATCGTCGTCGAGGCGCGCAAGAAGCATCCGCTCGTGCCGGTGCGCGAGCTCGGCACGTCGCTCGCACTCGTCGGAACGATCGCGACGGTCGTGGGCAGCGCCGCGTTCAGCGCGCTCA
>JAXDMB010000138.1:0-3642 GCA_034666325.1 Vulcanimicrobiota bacterium | reverse complement strand
CTAGCGAGGCGCGCCAAGCAGCAGCGCCGGCAACAGCCGCAGCCGCGCCTGCTCGCGCAGCTGCCGGCGCTCAAAGCGATGCCGGTTCCCACCCTCGCGCCGGTGCCTACCGCCGCGCCGACGAGCGAGCCGACCTATCGGCCCGAGCACGGCACGATCCACCATCCGCGTCCCGAGCCCACGCCGCCGCCGCAAGTGCGCGAGGCGCCCGCCGTCGCTGAGCAATCGTCGAAGAGCGCGTTCTCGCCGCAGCAGATGGCGGCGCTCAACGCGCAGTTCAGCAAGACGATCGCGCAGGCGCAGCGCTCGCTGACGGACGTTCCGATGCAGCGTCGCCCGCCCGCGCGCAATCCCGAGCAGCGGCGCTACGACGCGGTGATGGCCGGCACGCCGGAGCAGTTTCTCTCCGCGCAGGGCGAGTGCGTGTCCATTCAGGCGAACGGACACGGCGCGTACATCGACCGCTATCTGCGCTGCGTGATCACCTATTCGGACGGCTACTTCGAACAGGTGTCGTTTCCGTGGGCGTTCCATTTCACGCGGCGCAACGACCCGTTCCAGTACGACGACGCCTCGTACCACCCGTTTCCGATGCAGCCGCCGCCGGACGCGTTCCCGCTGCCGCACCCGTTCGCGCTGTCGCGCGCGATCTGTTCCTTCTACCGTGCCGAGTGCCAGAGCGTGATCACGCGCGAGCGCGCCAACGGCAACCAGCCCGCCACCGACGCGCAGTAGCGCTACGCGTACACCTGATCGGGCGGGCGCGGATGCTCGTGCGGGTGCGCGCGCAGCGCGATGAGCAGCGACACGGCGCCGTAGATGATCCCGAACAGCCCGAGCGCGATTCCCGGCGCGAGCAGCCCGCCGATCGTGAACCACAGCAGCGCGCCGCCGAGCGCGATGAGCAGGATGCCGCTGAGCAGCCACATCCACGCGTCGTGCAGACGGCCCCACGTGACGGCGGCGAACGCGATCGTGAGCACGCCGATCCCGAACGCCCACTCGGCGATCGTCCACGTCAGCGACATGAGGCTCCGCGCGAAGGTGTACGCGACGACGCCCAGCGCGACGCCGACCAGCCCTTCGAGCGCGTGGAGCAGCCACGCCTTGTCGCGCCCGGTGGAGCGCAGCGCGATCACGATGCGCACGATGCCGTCGATGATCGCGAACGCGACGAACAGGCCGACGAGCAGCGTGGAGTACACGCGGAAATAGAGCGCGCAGCCGCCGAGCGCGATCGCGACGACGCCGCGCAGCGCGATCCCCGCGCGGTGCAATCCGTCGTTCGCACCCGTCGCCGGTACGCGCGGCTTGTCGATGGTCATCGCCATGGGACTACCTCCACTCGCGGTGCGAGAGCTGTGCGGGCACGAGAATCATTCGGCGGGCGGGTCGATGCGCGGGAACAGCGGCGCGCCGGGATTCGTCTGCGTTCCCACGGCGAGCCGTCCCCACTGCAGCTCGTCGTCCCACGGCAGCTCCGGCGTGCCCGGAAGACCGAGCTGCTGCCACATCTCCGTCGTTTTCGCGGGCATGTACGGGAACAGCAGAACGCTGAGCCAGCGCAGGCCTTCGACCAGATCGTACAGCAGCGCGTCCAGCTCCACGCCGCGCCCCTGCTTGTAGAGCTCCCACGGCTTCTGCTCGTCGATCGCGCGGTTGAGCAGCGTGACGAGATTCCAGATCTCGTCGAGCGCCTCGCGAAAGCGCAGCGCCATGACGTGCTCGTTCACGCGAGCCGGCAAATCGGCCGCGAACTCTTGCACGCGCCCTTCGCTCGGCTGCGGAACGATGCCGTTGCGGTACTTCTGCAGCATCGCGAGCGACCGGCGCAGCAAGTTCCCGAGATCGTTGCCGAGATCGCTGTTGTGGCGCTGGCGCAGCTTCTCGACCGACATCGAGAAGTCGCTGCCGAACGGCGCCTCGCGCATGAGGAAATAGCGCAGCGTGTCCGCGCCGAACTCGTCCTTCATCGCGAACGGGTCCATGGCGTTGCCGAGCGACTTGCCGATCTTCGTGCCGGAGTCGCTCGTGATCCAGCCGTGCGCGAAAACGCGCGTGGGAATCGGCAGCCCGGCGGACATCAGCATCGCGGGCCAGATGAGCGTGTGAAAGCGCGCGATCTCTTTGCCGACGATGTGCATGCCGGGCCAGAACGTCGTGAAGAGCCCGTCCGGATCTTCGGGCCAGCCGAGCGCGCTGATGTAGTTGATCAGCGCGTCGTACCACACGTACAGCACGCCGCCGCCCGGCAGCGGAATGCCCCAGTCGAACGACGAGCGCGAGATCGAGAAGTCCTCGAGCCCTTCCTCGAGGATCGCCATCATCTCGTTCCAACGCGACTGCGGGCGCAAGAAATCCGGATTGCCGCGAAACAGCTCCAGCAGCGGCTGATTGTACTTGGAGAGCCGGAAGAACCAGTTCTTCTCCGACAGCCACTGCACCGGACGCCGGCATTCGGGGTTGGGACAGCGCCCCTCGACGAGCTTGGCTTCGGGCCAGAACGTCTCGTCGTGCGTGCAGTACCAGCCTTCGTACACGCCCTCGTACACGTCGCCCGCTTCGCGCATCTTCTCGAACAGCGCGAGGCACGTGTGAACGTGGCGCGGCTCGGTCGTGCGGATGAAGTCGTCGAAGCGCGCGTCGAACGCCGGCGCGAGATCGCGCCACTGCGGCGCGAGCGAGTCGACGTACGCCTGCGGCGTCATGCCCGCAGCGGCGGCGGCGTTGGCGACCTTCTGCCCGTGCTCGTCCGTCCCGGTCAGCGAGCGCGCGGGCCCGTGCGCGCGCGCGGTGCGCACCAGCACGTCGGCCGCGATCGTCGTGTACGCGTGGCCGATGTGCGGCGTGCCGCTGATGTAATAGATGGGGGTCGTGACGTAGAAAGGACGCTGAGGGGGCACCCGCCCCGCTTCGTCACCCCGGTCGCACCCGGCCTCCGCTCGCGGGCGTCGCACGGCGACTCTCCGGCCGCGTTGCGCCGGCCGCCGTAGGGCTCTTGCCGTGCGGAGCGGACCGCGTGATCGACTGGCGCGGAACATACGGCACGATGGCGATCAACTTCCACCCGGTCACCGCACCCGACGACGACGAGCTCATGCTGCTGCACGAGCTCAATCCGGGCTATACGGTCGAACGGCTCGCCGACGGGGCGCTTCTCGTGAGCCCAAACGGCGCCGCGGGCGGCATGCGCAACGCGAACCTCACCCTACAGCTCGGCCTTTGGGAGCGGCGCGCGAAGCGCGGTCCGACCTTCGACTCGTCGACCGGGTTTCGTCTGGCCGACACTTCCGTTTTCTCACCGGACGGCGCCTTCGTCCGCTCCGAGCGCTGGGAACCGTTGAGCAAGGTGCAACGCGAGCGCTACTTCGACGGCGCGCCGGACGCCGCGTTCGAGATCGTCTCGCGCACCGATCTGCGCGAGGCGCAACTCGGGAAGTGCGAGTCGTACGTGCGCAACGGATCGCCGTTCGTCGTGCTGCTCGACCCGTACCGCGGCTTCGTCGACGTCTGGCGCGACGGCGAGCACGCACGGGCTCACCGGCATCGCGTCGCTCGACTGCGCGCCCGTCATGCCGGAATTCGTGCTCGACCTCAGCTCGATTCTCGAGGCGTAGCCTCCACACGGCGTTCGCCCACGCG
>JAXDMB010000137.1:0-3215 GCA_034666325.1 Vulcanimicrobiota bacterium | reverse complement strand
CTGCGCCTGTCGTTCGGCGACCTGAACGACGCCGCGCTGCTCGAGGCCGCGGCGCGCCTCGGCCGCGCCCTCGCGCAGCCGTAGCGAGCGGGCGGAACCCGCACCGGGCGCGCGAACACGTCGCGCGTGATGCTCCGCCGCGTCTTCGCCGTCGCGCTCCTATCGAGCGCGGTCGCCGCCCCGTGCGCCGCAATGTCGGCGCCCGCTCACCGCCCCGCACGCCCGCACGTTTCCAGACTGCACGCTCCCCCCGCACGTCGCGCGCAAGTGTCGTACGGCGCGCCCGCCGGGAATCTGCCGGCCGGCCATTTGCGCGGTGCGACGTACGACGCCGTGCTGCCGTCGGGGCGCATCGTCACGCCGCTCGGCACCAGCGTGCTGACCGGCATGAACGCGCTCGGCGTGGCGCTCACGCCGGACGGCCGCTTCGCGATCGTCAGCGACGACGACGAGCGCGAGGGCATGGTGCACTCGCTCATCGACTCGGGCGCGACGGGCGGCTTCAACCTCGCCGTCGTGGAGCTCGCGACGATGCGCGTCGTCGACCGCTATCGCGCGCCCGCTGAGAAGTTCTGGGTGGGCGTCGTCGCGCTGCAAGATCCGGCGCAGCCCGCGCGCACGCTCGTGCTCGCGTCGGGCGGCCCGACGAATACCGTGTACGCGCTCGACCTCGACGCGAACGGCCATCTCACCGCCGACGCGACGCACGTCATCACGCCGCCGGTTCCGAACGATCCGGCCTTCGCCGATCAAGGGCACAGCTATCCCGGCACGATCGTGCTGTCGCGCGACGGCAGGCGCGCGTACGTCGTGAACGAGCTCGCCGGCACGGTGAGCGCGATCGACACCGCGACGCGCACGCTGAGCGGTCCGGCGCAGCAAGTCGGGTTCTTTCCGTTCGGCGCGGCGCTCGCCGGCGATCGTCTGCTCGTGAGCGACGAAGGCTTGATGCGCTACGCGAACCTCGCGCAACCCGCGACCACGCCGCCCTTCCGCACCCCCGCGTCCGATCCGCAGCACGCGTCGGCGCTGTCGTTCGTCGCGCTCGCTGCGGGCGGCGATCTCTCGGCGATCGCGCAAGACGCGCCGCCGTTCGCGAACGCGGCGCTGTCGCTCGATCCCGCTCCCGACGGCGTGCGCACCGTGGGCGGCGCGCATCCCACCGCGGTCGTCACGACGCCGGACGGCGCGTACGCGTACGTCGCGATGAGCAACGTCGACCGCGTCGCGACCGTGTCGTTGCGCGGCGCGCCGCGCGCGGTGGGCGGAACGGAGCTGCGTCTGTTCGACAAGGGCCCGTACGGCACGCAGCCGTCCGCGCTGGCGCTTTCGAAAGACGGCTCACGGTTGTATGTCGCGCTGGCCGGGCTCAACGCCGTCGCGGTGATCGACGCGCGCGATCCCGCGCACCTGCACCGCCTCGGCCTCATTCCGACCGGCTGGTATCCCACCGCGCTCGCGCTCGCGAGCGACGACCGCACGCTGTACGTGGTCAACACCAAAGGCTACGGCCACGACGCGGGCTTCACCGGCGACCCGTCGATCTTCGCCGACTCGAACGCGACGTGGTCGACGCTGCAGAAAGTCGATCTGTCCACCGCGCGGCTGAACGCGACCACGATGACCGCGCTCGCGAACACGCGGCGCGTCGTCGCGAAGCCGCCCGTGTACCCGAAGGGCATCACGCACGTCGTCGTGATCCTGCAGGAGAACAAGACGTTCGACTCGATGCTCGGCGATCTCGGCGCGCCGTACGGCGATCCGGCGCTGACGTCGTTCGGCGAGAGCATCACGCCGAATCTGCACGCGCTCGCGCGCCGCTACGGGCTCGCGACGAACCTCTTCGCCGACGCCGAGGAGTCGGACGCGGGGCACCAGTTCTTCGCCGGCGGCATGGCGACGCTCTATTCCGAGCGCACGCTGTTCGCGAAAGGCGGCCGCGCGCCGCTCGTCAACAAGAACGAGGATCCCGAGGATTATCCGCGGCTCGGCTACATCTTCAACGCGCTCGCGCGGCACCGCCTGGGTTTCCGCGACTACGGCGACTTGATCCGCGTCAGCGGCTACGACGAAGGCCAAGCGAAAGACCCGAAAGCCGACGACCCGCAGTTCGTGGACGTCAACGACCGCGATGCCGCGACGCAAGGCCTCGGCGGGCTCTACAGCCTCAACGTGCCCGCGCCCGCGGTGCTCGACGGCCACGTCGATCTGAACTATCCCGGCTGGAACCTGCGCATTCGCGACGAGCGGCGCGCGAAGGAGTTCATTCGCGACTACGGCGCGATGGTGGCGCAAGGACGCCAGCCGCGTTATACCTACATCTGGCTGCCCGCCGATCACGGCGGCGTGGGCCCGAACATTCCGCCGATTCCCGAAGAGGTGGCCGACGGCGACCGCGCGCTCGGCCTGATCGTGCAGTATCTTTCGCACTTGGCGTCGTGGAAGCAGACGGCGCTGTTCGTGATGCCGGACGACGCGCAGTCGTCGCGCGACCATGTCGACGAGTACCGCACGTACGCGGTCGTGGCGGGGCCGTTCGTCAAACGGCATTACGCCGGGACGCGCCATCTCTCCACGGTCAGCGTGCTCAAGACGACGGAACAGGTGCTCGGCATCGGCACGCTCGCGCTGGGCGACCTGCTAGCCACCGACATGAGCGATTTCTTCACGCCGTCCGGCGGCGACGCCGCGCCGTACGACGCGATCCCGGTTCCGGCACAGACCGCGAGCGCGGAAGGAAACCGCATCGCGGCGCTGCTGGCGCGCACCGACCAGAGCCGCGCCGACGCCGACACCGCGCGCGGCGGCCGCATCGTGGACCTCTCGCGGCAAGCGGACAAGCTCGCGCAACGCCGCTTCACGCTGAGCGCCGCGGTGTATCGGGCGAAACAGGCCGCGCTCTACCAACGGGCGCTCGCCGTTCTCGACGGCACTCCGGCGCCTCCGAGCGGCGACGGCGACGGCGTCTGATTGAGTCGGGCGCACGATCGGAGTAGGATGCGTGCATGCGCGCCAACGACATCGCCCTGCTGGTCCTGCGGCTGACGGCCGCGATCGTGCTCTGGCCGCACGGCGCGCAGAAAGCTTTGGGCCTGTTCGGAGGCCCGGGCATCTCCGGGACGGTGGCCGGCTTGAACGGCCATTTCGGACTGCCGGTAGTGCTCGTCTATCTGGTGATCGCGATCGAGTTCCTCGGCCCGATCGCGCTCGTCTTG
>JAXDMB010000136.1:0-21476 GCA_034666325.1 Vulcanimicrobiota bacterium | reverse complement strand
GGCTTCGGGCGCTATTTGTACCTGCCGTGGAACGCGGTCGTGCACAAGGTTCCGGACGGCGTCACGCCCGAGCTCGCCGGAATCGGAACGCCGCTCGCCAACGGCATCCAGTGGTCGCTGCTCGATGCGGGCATCGGTTACGGCCACAAGGTGCTGATCCAAGGGCCGGGCCAGCAGGGTCTCGCGCAAGTCGTCGCAGCGAAGCAGGCCGGCGCGGATCTCGTCATCATCACCGGCACGTCGAAGGACGAGAAGCGGCTCGAGGTCGCGAAGGCGCTCGGCGCCGATTACGCGATCGACGTGCAGAAAGAAGACCCGCTCGAGCGGATCATGGAGATCACGAGCCGCAAGGGCATGGACTTCTCGATCGACTGCACCGCCGGCGCCGGCACGAAGGCGCTGCACCTCGGCGTCGAGGCGCTAAAGCGCAAGGCCGGGGTCCTGGTCGTACAGGGCAACGAGCTGCCGACGTTTCCCGACTTTCCGATGGAGCGCATCACGCTCAAGTACATCACGATCAAGAGCGCGCGCGGGCACAGCTACCGCGCGTGCGAGCTCGCGATGCACCAGCTCGGCTCGCACCGCTTTCCGCTCGAGCTCGCGACGACGCACCGCTTCGGCCTCGGCGACGTGGACTATGCGATCAAGTCGGTGGGGGGCAAGGGAGCGCAGGACGTGATTCACGTCTCGGTCATGCCGTGGCAGGAGAGCTCGGCCAACTGACGGCGCGCGGCGCGTTCGCCGTTTGGTGAACGCGCCGCCGCGATCCCGCGCCGAATGAGGGACGGAGCCGTACCCCAGCGAACGAAGCGTACAGGGGTGCGTGTGATGGGGGAGACGTTGTCGTGACGAGCAGCAGGGCCGCGGCGCTCGCCGACGAGATCGAGGCTGCGATCGTCGGGGGCGAGATTGCGAGCGGCGACCGCCTTGGAACCAAGGACGATTTGCGCCGCCGCTTCGACGTGGCGTACGGCACGCTCAACGAGGCGCTGCGCATCCTGCAGCAGCGCGGGTACGTGACGTCCCGAACCGGTCCGGGCGGCGGGCTCTTCGCGACCATCCCGACGTCGAGCGACCGCCTGCGCCATCTGCTTTCCGGCTTTCCGGAGGGCGGAACGCTGCGCGACTGCGCGCAGGTACGCCATGCGCTCGAAGAGGCCGTGACGCTGGACGCGACGCGCGCGCGCAGCCGGTCCGACATCGCCGAGCTGCGCCGCATTCTCAAGGGCATGGCCGCGGCGGCGCGCGCGGACGACGCGGACTACCTGCACGAGAACTGGCGGCTGCACCGCCGCATCGCGGAGTGCTGCCGCAACCGCGTGCTGGCGAACCTCTACGTGACGCTGCTCGACGCAAACGAGCCGGGGCCCGGCGTCGCGATTCCCGACCGCCACCGCGTCGCGAACGCCGAGGAGAACCTCATCGCGCACACCGAGCTGGTCGACGCGATCGCGTCGGGCTCGCGCGAGCGCGCGCGCAACGCCGTCAAGGCGCACGAGGCGTTCTTCGCGCCCGTGGACGACAAGCCGCTCGGACCGGTTCGCGTGGCGCGCCCGCAGCCGCAGCGCGGCTCCGCGGGGCGCTCGAACGGGCGCTCGCGATCGGTCGCCGCGTCAGCGTAGCGGCGCGCTCTTGATCTGGCGTCCCGCGCGCACGTCGTCCGCGTAGGCGCCGATCGCGTCGAGCGTGATGCGCGCGACGTTCGCGTAGTTCTCCGCGGCCGAGTCGATCGCGCCGGCGGCGTAGCCGATGGCGGCGTGCGCCATGCGCATGCGGCCGTCGAGCCACGGGCCGCCGCCGAACCCGCCGATCACCGGGATCGACACCGCGCGCGTCACCTCGGGGCCCGCGACCGCTCCGGAGTTGGTGAAGTCGAGCAGCGACGCGCCGGCCGCTTCCAGCATCTTCGCCTCTTCGACCAGCCTGCCGGTCATCTCGGCCGCGGCTTCCGCGCCCGCGCTCGACATCGCGCTGTACGCGATGCCATACTGCAGCGCGGTCTGCGGCGTGATGCCGAACTGCGCGAACACCGGGATGCCTGCGCGCGCGATCGCGCGCACCGCGTCGGGAAAGTCGGCGGCGCCGTCGAGCTTGATGATGTCGGCGCCCGCCTCTTTGACGAGCCGGATCGCCGCGCGCACGGCGCTGTCGACGCCTTCCTGCAGCGGCCCGAACGGGAAGTCGCAGCTCACCAGCGCGCGCCGCGTCCCGCGCCGCACTGCGCGGCACACGATCACCATCTCGTCGAGCGTGACCTCCAGCGGCGTCGCGTGGCCCCACAGGTTGATGCCGACCGTGTCGCCGACCGACACGATGTCGACGCCTGCGCGGTCGACGATCTGCGCGATCTGATAATCCCACGCGACGACGCCGACGATCTTGCGCCCGTCGCGCTTCATGCGGTGCAGCTCGGGGATCGTCACCTTGTGGTCCATCGCCGCACTGTTTCCGACCGCGTGGAACCGTGTCCTCGGCAGGACGAGGCGGCACGGCAAATCAACTGCATCGAATGACCGCACGACGGCACACCACCGTGACGCGCACGCAGGGCGCCAACGCGGCCCTGAAGGACGGCACCGTGCGTCCGCGCACGTTCGCGTTCGACTTCGTCGAGGTCCCCGTGCTCATCGACGCGTTCCGCCGGATGGTGCGCGGCCGCGAGTTCGACATCTGCGAAATGTCGATCACCACCTACGTCACCGCGCGGCAGTACGGCAAGCGGTTCACGGCGCTGCCCGTCTTCATCGTGCGCGGATTCCACCACGGCGCCATCATGTGCAACACGCGGATCGTCACGGCGCCGAAGGATCTCGAAGGAAAACGCGTCGGCGTGAACCGCGGCTACACCGTGACGACCGGCGTGTGGGCGCGCGGCGCGCTGGCGAGCGACTACGGCGTCGACCTCAACAGCATCACCTGGGTGCTCTCGGGCGACGAGCACGTGGCGGAGTTCCAGCCGCCGCGCAACGTCGTTCCGGTGGAGCCCGGCAAGACGCTGGCCGAGATGCTCGTGTCCGGCGAGATCGCCGCGGCGATCGGCGTCGACGTGAGCCACCCCGAAGTCCGCCCGCTGATCCCCAACGCGCAGGAGGCCGCTCTGCGAGCGCTGCGCGAGCGCGGCGAGTACCCGATCAACCACCTCATCGTGGTGAAAGACGAACTGCTCGAAGCGCACGGCGATCTCGGGCCGGACGTGTTCGACGCGTTCGTGCGCGCGAAGCAGGTCTATGTCGAGCGCCTGAAGTCGGGCGCCATCGCGGAGCCGGCGCCGATCGACGAGCTGCACCGCCGCGTCATGGAGATCACCGGCGACCCGCTTCCGTACGGCATCGAGCCGAACCGCGTTTCCCTCGATGCGCTGGTGCGCTACGCGGTCGACCAGCACATCATCGAACGCCCGTCGTCCGTGGAGGCGCTCTTCGCGGCCGGCACGCACGATCTGCGCGGCTGACGTGCGCGCGCGGCTAGCCGGCGCCGGCGCTCGCTAGAAAATCCAGGATGCGCGCGGGAGCCGTCGCTTCGGTCTGATCGGCGACCGGCACGTCCCAGTACTGCGCGCGCGGCAGGCACTCTTCGAGATAGCGCGCCGCCGAGGTCGCGTGCGCGGCGTCCCGTCCCGGCACGACGAGCGCGGGCACGCCGAGCGCCAGCAGATCCTCCGGTTCGGCGCCGGGCGCCGTGTCGCGGTCGAACAGCGTGCGGCCCATCCCGGTGACCGTCGCGATGTACGCCTCGCGCGGCAGACGCGCGTACGCATCGGCGAACGCGGGATCGCGCTTGATGACGGCGGCCCACGGACCGCCGCGCGGATCGGCCCCGAACGATTTGCCGCCGTCGCGCACGAGCCGTACCACCGCATCGAGATCGTTGCGCTGCACGAACGCGAGGTGCTCGGCGAAACGCAGCTGGCTGCTCATGCGGTAGCGCGCGCCGCCGACCGGCCAGAACAGCACCAAGCTGAGCGTCGCGCGCGGATACGCGACGCCGAACGCGATCGCGCAGCTCACGCCCATGCAGCCGCCCATCACGTGCGCGCGTTCCACGCCGAGATGCTCGAGCAGCGCTTTGCCCTGCCGCGCGTAGCCGCTCCACGCGATGCGCTCCACGCGTCCGCCGGACGCTCCCGTCTCACGCCGGTCGAACGCGACGCACGTGTAGTGGAGCGGAAGATGCTCGAGCAGCTTGATCGTCGCGTAGACGCCTTGCGTGCTCCACTTCTCCACGGTTGCGTCGAACCCGCCGGGCGCGTACATCAGCAGCGGCGGGCCCGATCCGACGATCTCGTAGCGCGTCTCGATCCCGTCGGCCACCGCGCTCGCCACGCCGCGCTCAGCCCTTCGTCGCTGCGGCTTGCGCCGCGAACGCGCGCGCCGCTTCCAGGCCGGCGTAGCTGCGCACCGGCGCCGCCATGAGGAAGCGATAGCCTTCGCGCAGCACGCGTTCCGCGTTCGCGGCGTCGACGTGCGGGTGCCCGACGATCACGCCTGCATCCGTGCACGCCTTCACGGCGCGCGCCAGCCACTCGAGCACGAGCGGGTGCTCGTACTGGCGCGGATACCCGAGCTCTTGCGAGAGATCGCCTTCGCCGAGCAGAATCATCCCGATCCCCGGAACGGCGCGCAAGATGTCGGGGAGGTTCTCGATGCCGCGCGTGTCCTCGATCTGCAGGATCACGAGGATCTCGCCGTGCGGGTCGAGCGGCCACACGTCTGCGCGCTCGTAGTACTGCTGCTGCGTGACGCCCCAGTAGCGAACCGCGGATGCCGGACCGTCGCCGCGGATGCCGGCGGGCTCGTAGCGCGGCGCGTCTTTCAGGCGCGGATAGCGGCAGGCGGCGACGGCGTTGTACGCTTCGTCCGCCGTCGAGATGTGCGGCCACACGATACCGTACACGCCGAGGTCCAGCGCCTGCTTCGCATGGAACTGCGCTTTCTCGGCGCCGTTGGGCGGAATGCGCACCATCGGCACGACCGGCGGCGCGAGCGATCCGGACGCCGCGATCTGGCCGCGGCTCAGCAAATACTGCAGGCTGTCTCGCAGCGCGCGCACGTCCCACGGATTGTGCTCCATCTCGAACACGATCGCGTCGTACTTCGCGGTACTCAGCGCCACCGCGTTCTCGGGGCCGGCCTGGGAAAACGTCGCGAACGCAGGCCGGCCTGCCTCGAAGCATCGGATGACGGTGTTCAGTCGAGGCAGGTCGGCCATCGTTTCTTCGTTCGCGGCGCGCGCCGAGGTCACTACCAGTGCAGGCGGTACGAGCTTTCGATGAACAAGCTCGACTTGTGTGCGGAGTCGCCGCTGGATGCGAGCACGCCGCCCGACTGGTCGTTCTTCACGTAGAAGCGGTTGGTCCAGTCGCGCGTCGCGCGCCACGAGACGCCGTACACCTTGCGGTACGTCTCCGTCATGCGCGGCGCGTAGCTGAAGTACGTCGAGAAGTATTCGATCCCGTAGTACGGCACGAGCCTCGTCTGGTGGTAGAAGAAGAAGTTCGAGTAGAACGTGAAGTTGAACGTCGGCTTCACGCCCTCGTCCGTCACCGCCGGCGCGACCGGGTTCGGGTTGGGCGGGTGGTGCGTGTACTCTTCCCAGCGAAAGGACGTGGTCCACGGCTTGCCGCCGATCGTGTTGGGACCGAACCGCCACGCGATGTCGGAGAAGAAGCCGGTGTGGATGCGCGGGTTGAGGTTCTTGCCGCCGACCGCTTTCGGGTCGCCTGCGCCCGGGCAGCACGTGCGCGTGCGCAGCGCGTAGCCGCCGCGCACCGTCAGGTACTGGTTGAGCTGATCGCCGAGCAGGAAGCGCTCCTCGAAGTCCTCGCTCTGCCCGCTGTAGGTTCCGCCGAGGGGATTCGTGCGCGTGGGCGTGACCGGCCTGGTCCGTCCGGAACCGCCGGTGTGGTCGATGCGCTGGAAGATGAGGAAGTATTTCGGATTGAAACGATACCGCGCGTCACCGGTGATGCGCAGGATGTCGGGCGGTTCGGTCGCGCCCGATGCGAGCGCGCCGAAGCCGCGACCGCGCGGGATGACGTCCGTTCCGGTCGAGAACGTCCAGAACAGCGTCGGCGCGACTTCCCAGTGATCGAAGTGGCGCGTCGACGGGCCGAAGCCGCGTCCTTCGTTCGCGCGGCGTCCGGGTTGCGGGGCGCTCGGCGACCCGGCCGGCGCCGGTGCGGGAGCGGCGTTCGTGTTCTGCGGCGGCGACGCCGGCGGCTGCGCATTGGGATTCGGTGCCGCCGAGGGCGCCGGAGCGGGTGCCGCTTGATCCGTGATCTCGGGCGGCGCGCCGTTCAGCCCCGGCAGCTCGTCGGCGAGCGCGGGGTGCGACGCGGCGAACAGGCCGGCCATCGTCGCGCCGATCGCTAGGGCGGTGCGCCAACGAGACGCATCCGTGAATCGGAACATGGAGCCTCCAGCGAGAGAAAGCTATTTTGAATGCAATGAATATCTCGGATAGGCTCTGAAACCCTGTTGCGCGGCGGGCCCGGGAACAAACAATTTGCTTGCCCGCCGCGCGTCGGCACTCAGGTGGCGGCGAACTCGCCGGCGTGCGCGCCGACGCTCTGCCACGGCTGTCCGATCGGGATGAGCCGCTGTTCGCTGGCGAGGCGCTCGTACGCGATCGGCGTGTCTTGCCCGACCAGCGGTTCGCCCGCGCGAAAGCGCCGCGCCGTCTCGAGCATCCGGCGCCGCATCCTGATGACCGCGACGTCGGAGGTGCCCAGGTGCTCGCGGCTGCGGTCGACGACGCGGCCCATGGACTCCTGCGCCGCGATGTCCTGGTTCTGAAAGCCTTCGATGCCCGTCCAGCTCCCGTCACGCATCGCGGCGCGGTTCTGCTTCCAGCGGTTCTCGCGGCGCGCGAAGCGGAACCACTGCTCGTCGAGGTCCACGCCGGGCTCCGCGTGCAGGCTGCGGCGCAGCGCCGTCTCGTCGACCAGCGTGCCGTTCTGGCTGTGGAACACGTCGAACAGCATCGTGTTGTCGTCGTCCACCGGGACGAAGATCTGCGTGTGCGCCGGCAGATCGGGGTTGAGCGGCGGCGGGATGAACGCCGTCGACGGCAGCGCGAACAGCGTCACGCGCACGTATTTCGTCGTGTCGGCGTTCTCGATCGGCTTGCGAATCGCGGCGTAGCGGAAACCGTACGACGTGTCTTCCGCCTCGAGCTTGGGCGAGTGGTCCTGCGAGATCTCGAAGCGCTTTTGCCAGTCGCGCGAGCTGCCGCGATGGAGGAACCACGAGTGCGCGCTGTCGATCGCGCCTTCGACGGTCTGCAAGTAGTTCGCGCGGATCCCGATCTTCACGACGCCGCGCTGGTTCTTCGGAAGCGCCGTCCAGCCGTACGCGGGGAACGGCGGTTCGGCTTCGGGCGGGCCCATGTAGGTCCACACCATCCCGCCCGCTTCGCGCGTCGGGTACGCGGCGATGCGAATGCGGTTCTTGAAGCCGTAGCCTTCGGGCTCGGTCGGCATGTCGACGCACGCGCCGGTGACGTCGAACTTCCAGCCGTGGTAGATGCATGTGAGGCCGCAGTCCTCGTTGCGCCCGATGAGAAGCGACGCCAGCCGGTGCGGACAGCGCTCGTCGACGAGCCCGACGCGCCCTTTCGTGTCGCGGAACGCGACGAGGTCTTCGCCGAGCAGCCGCACCGGGACGGGCGCCCCGTCCGGCTCGGCGACCTCGTCGCTGAGCAGCGCCGGAAGCCAGTACCGGCGCAGCACTTGGCCCATCGGCGCGTCGCCGGCGACGCGCGTGAGCAGCTCGTTCTCTTCAGGTGAGAGCATCGTTTCCTCGCAGTGTTCAGAAGACGCGCGGGCGCGCGGCGGGATCGTCGGACCGAACGATCTCCATTCCCAGGACGATCATCGGAAGCCCGAGCCGGCGGTCCGCAACGCGGCACGCCGCGACGGCGTCGTACGCCGCGGGCGGGAGCATGAGATAACTCGGCGCCTCGCCGCGAACGCGCGCGCCCACGACGAGCGGGCGCACCTCGTCGAGGAGCGCGGCGACGGACGGTGCGGCGGTGTCAGCGCGCACCGGCGACCGTCGCCTCGCGCAGCATGATTTCGCGGCGCTCGTGCGCCGATTGCACGATCGCGAGCGACGCTTCGAGCGTCGCGCGGCCCCACGCGCCGTCGTGCAGCGGCGGCGTGCCGTTGAGCACCGCGTTCACGAGCTCGTCCACCACGTTGTCCTTGTTCGGGAACGCCCGTCCTTCGGGCAGCGGCACGTGCCGCACGCCGTCGTCCCCGTACACCAGGATCGCGTCCGGGCCGATTCGCATGTCACCGCGCTCGCAGCTCACGAGCAGCAGCCCGAAGTGCGGCTGGTGCGCCGGGCCGCGCGCGGCGCGCACGCCCGAACCGCCGTACCCGGTCTGCGCTTTGAGCCGCGCCTCGGCCTCCGGCGACTGCGCCGCCGCGAGCGCACGGCGCGCGCTGCCGTGCGCCGGACCTTTGCGCGCGCCCGACGAGCCGATCCAGAACGTCAGCTCGTCGGAGTCGAAGCGGTCGTAGCCGCTGTACGCGATCGATGCGGCAGCGCCGTCCTCGAACTCCAGCAGCGCCGCGAGCGCGCCCTCCGTGCGCCGCGCCGGATCCCACGCGCCCGCGACCGCTTTGACGCTGCGCAGCGGTCCGCCGTGCAGCGTTCGCGCGACGTCCACCGCGTGCGGAATCTGGTTGTACAGGATCCCGCCGCCGAGCGCCGTGTCGAGCTCTTCGGGACGGCGCGGCCGGTAGAGAAAGTCGGTATAGACGACGTTCACGATCATGCGCAGCGCGCCGAGCTCGCCCCGCCGGACGATGTCCCGCATCGCCATGACGGCCGGATCGAATCCGTGCGTATGGCCCACGACGAGCACCGTTCCCGCCCTGCGCGCCGCCTGGATCATGCGGTCGCAGTCCGCGAGCGTGAGCGCCATCGGTTTCTCCACGATCGCGTGCTTGCCGTACGCGGCCGCGATCTCGACGTCCGCGACATGGCGCTCGTGCGGCGTCGCGATGTACACCGCATCGACCGCCCCGTCGCGGCACAGCGCTTGCGCACCGGGGAACGTCGCGCCGCCGTAGTCGCGCGCGAAGCGCTCGCGCGCCGCGGGGTCGGGGTCCGCCGCGGCGACCAGCGTGGCGCGCGGGTGCGCCGCGAGGCTGGGCAGCATCGACGACGCGGCGCGACCGAGCCCGACGACGCCCAGGCGCATCAGGCGTGGTATCCGCTGTCGATCAGATCGCGCGCGTCGAACGACGCGGGGATCGCTTTGTACTTGTACGCGACGTCGATGACGTGCTGCACTTCTCGCGGGTCGATCGAGGTGCCCGCGGTGGAGCGCGTCGCCTTGCCGATCACCGCGGCCGGAACCTTCGTGAACTCCGCGAGGAGCCCGACCGTCTCGGCGTGGTGCGCGTTGGTGTAGGCGGCCGCCTCGCGCATCGCGCGCGTGAAGCGGTCCACGACGTCGCGGTTCTTGGTCGCGTAGTCTTTCGTCGTGAACCAGGCCGTGTAGAGAAACCGGCGCGCGATCGCGTCGAACGGGTGCGCGAGAACGCGCACCTTGCCGGACTCGAGCGCGAACTGCAGCTCGGGCTCGAGCACGTTGCCGGCGTCGATGCGGCCCTGGGCGAGCGCCTCGGGCACCGCGCTGATCGGCAGCTCGATGAGCTTGATCGACGAGGAGTCGCCGCCGTGCTGGTCGAGCCACGCCTTGGTGGAGATCGTGTAGAGGTCGTTGAGCGCGGAGACCGCGATCACTTTGCCGTTGAGGTCGGCCGCGGTCTTGACGGGGCCGTCCGCACGCACGAGGAGTCCCCCGATCGGCGCGGCGGCGTCGTAGACGCCCGCGGGCGCGATGATGACGATGGGAACGTTGCGCCCGCGCGCGTTGATCAGCGAGAGCAAGCTCGATTTGCCGATGTCGAAGCTGCCGCCGATCACGCCGGAAGCGACGGTCGATCCGCTGGGCATGCGCTGAACGTTCGCATCGAGCGCGAAGCGCTTGAGCAGTCCGCTCTGCTGCGCGTACAGCAGCGGTGTGACGTCGTCGTCGCCCGCCGACGCGGCGCGGATCGCGGTCGCCCCCGCCGCGAGCGCCATGGACGGTACGAGCGGTGCGACCGCGGCGAGCGAAACGAACGTGCGCCGGGAGATGGGTGCCATGAACGCCTCCTGTTCACGGACCTCGTTGCCGTGCTCCGGACGTCATTCCTCCTATCCGATGCATCGAATTGCCAAGGCAAGAGGTCCCTCGACCGGCGTAGCGCCCGGACGCGTCGGGGAAGAGACCGTCATGAGTGACCTCGGAACAGACAACCAACAGTCGATCCGTTTCGATTCGTCCGCGGCGGCGGGGACCGGCGAGAACGAACGGCACTCGATCCAAACCTACGTGAGCGACATGCTCGCGCTGGAACGGCACATCGCGCAGCCGCTCAAACGCCAGCTCGAGATCGACGACACGGCGAAGTACACTGCCGCGATCACCGTGATCTCGTCGCTCGAAAGCCTCACCGAATCGCACGTCACGGCGCTGGAGCAATGTCTCGAACAGCTCGGCGGCCATGAGGCGAGCGCGGTGAAATCGGCCTGGAGCAGTCTGCTCGGTTACGGCGCCGCCGCGATCGACAGCGTGCGCAAGACGAACGTCTCGAAGAACCTGCGTGACGACTACACCGCGCTGAGCCTCGCGACGATCAGCTACACGCTGCTGCACGCGACGGCGGTCGGCCTGGGCGACACCACCGTAGCGGACCTCGCGAAGCGGCACCTAGCGGACTACGCGCGCTGCATCATGCAGATCAATCAGGTGATCCCGGACGTCGTGCTGCAAGAGCTGCGCGACGACGGCGAAAGCGTGCAAACGGGCGCAGCCGAGCTGATCCGCCAGCAGACGAACGAGATCTGGAAGACCCAGGCGGAAGTGACCCACTGATCAGGCCGAGCTAGGAGCGTTCGTCGAACATGGTTCAGAGAGGCTCGGGCCATGTTCTACGGACGTGTCTAGTTTTCGGGCCTGCAGCGTTCTCCGGCTTCCCATGCGCCGTCGAGCTGGTTGCACGCGACCTCGGTCAGATCGCAGCACCGTTCTTCGCGCGTGATCTTGTCTGTCCACGTGCATCTGCCGAGTGGACCCGGGCCCGATGCTCGTCGCATCTCGTCACATGATTCTCGAAGACGTTCGATGTTTTCCATGTCGTTTGAGCCTTTCGTGGCTTGAAGCGGCGCCGGGTCGTCCGGCCGCTATCGTTGAGCGCATGCGGAGCGAATATCCGTTCTGAATGCCGGCTTAGGTAGTCCGAACCGAATCCGAGCGAGGAATTGCCGCGATGGCGCCGACCCAAGCGTTCCTTGGCGCGAATAGGCGATCATGAGTGCCGGCCACGCCTTGGCGGGTACGAGCTCGACCGCCGCGGTGTTGGTGAATCCGGGCTTCGGCGCCGTCTTTGCGAAGTCGTCGAAGCTTCCGCCGCGATTCTCCGTCGAGAGGATCAATGTGGAGCATTTTCCTTTGAACAGGTACGCGCCCAGCGCGGCGTTGCGCACGATGTGTCCGGCGGTCGTCTCCTGGCGAGAGGGCGACAGGCTCCCTTGCGACAGCGGGCTCGGCATGAGATCTAGCGCTGTGTCGTTCTGGTTTTTCATGGTGCCCGTCACGAAAAGGTCGGTGAACGGAAGCCAGAAGAGCGATGCGGTTACGCTCGGCTGCCGGTACGCGTAACATGGCGGCGGTGCTCTTTTCACGTCACAATTCTGCGACATGCCCTGCGTATAACCGATACTCGCCTGGTGATTCTTCGACGTGGAGGTGAGCGATATCGAATAGTTTCCGTTCGGCAGGTAATCGGTGCCCCTCTGGTCGTCCCGCACCACGATCGGCGTTCCGAAAAGATGACCGGCCTGCGACACCGTGAGCGATGCAACCGTGACGCCGCCGGTGAGCGCGAAGTGATTCGCCTTCCCGAGACGTACCAGACCCGAAGCCGTGAGCAAAGTATCGCGCGGTTCGACGGCGTCGGAGAAGCGATGCACGGTAAGCGACGCGGCGCCCAGACCCGCAACGGTCTTGTTGGGTTCCGAAAAGGCGACTTTTCCATAAAATCCGTGCAAGCCCGACAGCGGGTCGAACTCCCCGTCGAGCGGAGAATACGCCGGCCCGAGATTCCGGTAGCCGAAAGCCGCCGACCAGAGCGGCAGTGAGACCGGCTGCCTGCGCAGGTTTTCGAACGGCTGTGCGACGGCGATGGAAACGGCGGCATCGAGTCGTTGGCCGGCGCGCAGGTACTGCGTTCCGTAACGCAGCAGAGCGCTGAGCGTCGTAACGTTGCGATCGGTGTCCGGATTCGGCGAATTCGAATACGAGTAGCCGATCGAACCCTGTGTGTTCGTAGTGTGCTGCTGCGGAAATGGCAGCGGCACGTACGTACTGGTCGGGGCGGGAACGAACGCGCTGCGGTTGGCAACGACATGGTACATTCCGACGCGCAAGGTTTCCGTACCGAACTTGGTGTTCCAATCGAATCGGCGCACGGCGCGCAAGACGCTGTCGCGGGCCGTCCCGTTGGATTTCGTCGTCCCGTTCAAGACGGCGAAACCGAGCGACTCGTCCGCGAACAGGCCTTCATAGCCAGAGTCGACGGGAAAGCCCGCTGCGTTGAACGAGAAGGGGACGCTGTCCACGCCGAGATCGCTGAAGTCGACGCCCAGCACGTCGCCGCTCGTCGCGAGCGGGTCGAAGACCGTCGTGCGAAACGTTTGGAACGATCCGCACGAGACGCACTTGAACGCCGCCAGCTGCTCTTTGGGAAGGATATCCTTGAGCGTCTTGTCACGCTTCGACAGCAGCGGCCCGGCGTCGTCCGATGCCGCGGTGACGAATGCGTCGTGGACGTCGAGCGGGAAGTAGACCAGACTCGGAATACGATGCGGCGGTACGCTCGGGTTGAAGCCGATGTCCGGTGCGACGGACACGTAGCGCTCCTGGTTGGCGACATCGCGCGTGTTGAGGCGGACGGGGATCGCAGCTTCAACCGGCACGGGCACATCGCTGCGGCCCGAGACGTAAAAGAGGGGCACGCCATGGTCGACCTTTACGGTGCGGCGCACTTCGACGAAGAATTCATGGGGGATGCGAAGCGCGCTCAGGATCGCATACGGGATGGTGAGCTTTCCGTTCCAGCAGCACGTGGCCGGACCGGGTAGAGGGGCTTGCGGGTCGTCCCGCACGGCTTTGCACTGCTGGTGTTGCGCGAGGTTTCCGGGCACCGTCGTGATCGAGCTGCACAGCGCGAGGGGGTTCGCTTCGGCGATGAAGAGGTTGGGACGATCGTCGCGGGCACGGATCTCGATGCTGATATGGTCGTCCGACGCCAGCGTGATACGGGGAAACTGCACTTCGGTGTGCAATCCCGGTTGTTGGCGCAACAGGTAGTGTAGCTCGAGGCCACCCTTCGAGAACGACAGCGTCACGTCGCTGCTCACGCCGGCGCTGCCCGGCGCCGGGGTCGCGCCAGGCGTCGGCGTCGGGCCGGCCTTGGGGATCATCACGACGGTGCACGGCACACCGGCTGTGCTTTCGACGTTGCGAATCGCTTGATATCCGCGCGTCAGCGTCACCTCGACCGGCGGAGCGCCCGGGGCGGGACATGGCGGCGGGGCCGGAGTGGCGGCAGCAGCACTTGCCGACGCGGTAGCGGTCGCGGCCGGCTGCGGCTGCGCGACGGCGGGCGTGCCTGCGCCGAGCAACATCGCCATGGCGGTCGCCGCGAAGGCCGTCGGATTCGTGCGAAAGCGCCACGGCAAAAGACGGCAATGAACTCTCATGATCGCTCCTTTTGGGGTAGCGGCCCACTCACACGGCCTGGGTCGGCCAGCGTTTGTAGATGATCTGGTTCACCAGCGCCAGCAGCGGTGCGATGAAGATCACCGTGAGTGTCGTGGCAATCGCCGTCGACGGGTCGGCCTTGGGCGGATTCAGGACGATCGTCTCCGCGCCGAAGATATAGACCACGTATGCAACGAGGCCCGCGATGATGGGCCATACTGCAAGGAGCGGTGTGCGACCGTCAATGAAGCGCAGCGCCGTGATCCAGAACGGAATCAGCAGCCCGCAGAGAATCATCGTTACGATGATGTCTTGGGATGCCCACGAATCGATCTTGATGGTGTTCTTGGTCGTGTCAACGTGAACGCCCGCTCCGCGAATAGCGGCTTCGGCGGCCAAGAAGATCGTCAAGATGTCGCCCGGGATGAACTTCGTGATCGCGTCGAGGAAATCGCTGAGTTTCTTCGGCGCATCGGCGGCCAGCCGCCGGGACAGGTCGCTGTTGCTGATCGCTAAAGAGGTGATGCTCATCGTTTCGTTCTCCGCGGAAGTTCTTTCGTGAGACGGCAACGGTAAAACGAGGCGCAGGCCTCGCGGTCTGCTGCCTTATATTCGTCCGCCGTCGAGGACGTTCTCGACTCGACGAGCATAGCGGTCCGCGGTTACATCCCGGTAAACGAGGTCAGGAGGCGGTGTGGCGGACCATCTCCCGGATGCGCGGGTGGTCGCGTTCCTGGCTTTTCATCCAGTCCTCTACCTCCGGGACGGTCGCCCCGCTGAGGAATAACCAGTAGTACGTGTTCAGGTCGCCCATGTAGGCGAAGCGCTTTGCCGTGTCGTGGCGGGCCGCGGCGTAGTCGGCGAAAGACGTCTGGTACGCGCGGATCGAACCGTGCTCGCGTTCCAGATCGAGGAGCACGCGGGCGTTCTTGATCGTGCCTTGGATCTTCGCTCGCGAGTGCACGATGCGGTCCGTCGTCATCAGGCGGGCAACGTCTTGCTCGCCGTACGCCGCGACCTTCGCCACGTCGAAGCCGTCGAACGCTTTTACGTAGTCGTCCCAGCGCGTGTCGATGAACGCCCACGACAGACCCGCCTGGAACACTGCGCGCGTGATGATCGCCAGGTGATCGCTCAGCGCCGGGCTCTCGAGCACGCGCGGGATTCGGTCCTCCGGCGTCGGGCGCGTCAGGACCTTGACCGGCGGTGCTATCTTCGTTGCGGCGTTCTTGCGCGCTACGCCCTTTTTGCCCGCCGCGGTTTTCTTCGTGCCGCCTTTCTTGGCGCGGCTAGAAATTTTGCTTGACCGTCCACTCGCTTTGCGGATGGGATTTCTCCAGTTCGTGCCAGGCTTTCAGCAGATCGCTCGAGTTGTGCGACGCGCGGTACGCGCTCACACCCACGTAATACTGCGCTTCCGCGGCGATCAGGGCGGTCGGGAACCGGCGCAGCACTTCCTCGTACAGCGCCTGTGCCCTATCGTACTCTTTACGGCGCAATCGCGCGTGCGCGACCGCCGCGATCAGCTGCGCCGCGAACTCCATCGGCGGCAGGTAGCCGTTCCAGCGGTAGAGCTCCGTGCCGTCGACGTCGAGGATGCGCAGGTCGGGCGTCCAGACGTGGCGGTAGCGCTCGAGAACCGGCTGGTTCGCGTCGACCGTGTTGTCGATTTGATAGGGTGCGGTGAGCCGTTCGATCGCCTCACGCACCGGGGCTTCGGGATACGTCACGGTATCCAGCGCTTTGCAGCCCCCTCAAGTCGGGTTGAACACGTCCATCAGGACGAGGCGCTCGCCGTCGCGCGCGGCGTTCAGCGCTTCGTCGAGCGATCCTAGCCAGGCGATCTCGCTCATGGTCCCTCTCGTTCTGTGCAGGGGTAGGACACCATGATACCCGATGATCGTCTCGTGGCGAAGAGTTCCGCGAAGACCTGGGTGCTCGTCGCGGCGATCCTCGGCTCGGCGATGACGTTCATCGACGGCAGCGCCGTCAACGTCGCGCTGCCCGTGATCCAGCGTGAGCTCGCCGCGAACGCCGCGCAGATGCAGTGGGTCGTCGAAGGCTACGCGCTGTTTCTCTCGGCGCTGATCCTGCTCGGGGGGTCGCTCGGCGATCTCTACGGCCGCAAACGGCTGTTCCTGACCGGCATCGCCGTCTTCACCGTCGCGTCGTTCGGCTGCGCGTTCGCGCCGGGCGTTCAGGTGCTGATCGCCGCGCGCTGCATGCAAGGAATCGGCGCGGCGTGCGCGATGCCCGAGTCGCTCGCGCTGATCAGCGCGATGTTCACGGGCGCGGAGCGCGGTCGCGCCATCGGAACGTGGTCCGGATTTGCGGCGATCACCGGCGCGGCGGGTCCCGTGATCGGCGGCTGGCTGACGCAGCACGCGTCGTGGCGGTGGGTGTTTCTGATCAACGTCCCGATCGCGGTCTGCGTGTTCGCCATCTCGTGGCGCGGCTATCCCGAGAGCCGCGACGAGGACATGCCGCAGCGGCTCGACATACCCGGTGCCGTCCTCGCGACACTCGGCCTCGGCGCGTTCACGTTCGCGCTCATCCGGTCGCAGGGCGGCAGGCCCGGCGTGCTCGGAATCGCGGCGCTCGTCGCGGGCATCGCGCTGCTCAGCGCGTTCGTGTTCGTCGAGCGGCGTTCGCGCGCGCCGATGGTGCCGCTCGATCTCTTTCGCTCGCCGGTGTTCACCGCGGCGAATGTCTACACGCTGTTCCTCTACGCGGCGCTGGGCGGCAGCCTCTATTTCTTTCCGTACCTGCTCATCGACGTGCAGGGCTACACGCCGACCGCCGCCGGCGCCGCGCTGCTGCCGTGGGTGCTGCTGATGTTCGTGCTGTCGCGCTGGTCGGGCGGGCTCACGGCGCACGTCGGCGCGCGCATCCCGCTCGTCGGCGGCGCGTTGCTCGCGGCGCTCGGGTTCGCCGCGCTCGCCGTTCCGGGAATCGGCGGATCGTACTGGACGACGTACTTCCCCGCGGCGCTGGTTCTCGGCATGGGAACGTCGCTGTTCGTCGCGCCGCTCACGACCGCGGTGTTCGACGCGGTCGACACCGAGAAGAGCGGCGTCGCGTCGGGCGTGAACAACGCGGTCGCGCGCACCGCCGGGCTCATCGCGGTCGCAGCGTTCGGCATCGTGCTCGCGGGCGTGTTCGACGCCGGGTTCGACAAGCGGATCGCGCGCCATCACATGAGCGCGCAGACCGCGCGGATCGCGCACGAGGACCGCGCGCGGCTGTACGCCGGCACCGTACCGAACGACGTCCCGGCGCAAGATCGCGCGGAAGTGGACACGGCCGTGCGCGAAGGCTATCTCGCGGGCTTCCGCGGCGTGATGGCGGCGTCGGTGATCGTGTGCGTGCTCGCGGCGGCGGTCGCGTTCGTCGCGATTCCGGGCCGCCCGCGGCGCGCGCCGGGCTGAACCGGCAGCGGCACCGGAAGCGTCGCGGTGACGCGGGAATCGCGGAGCGCGTCGTGTAGAAGTCCCTGCGGGGCGCGGTCGAATCGAACGAGCACGACCTCTCGATGGCGACGTCCGAGATTGGAGCGGCTCCCATGTCACTTGCGATCGATCCGGAACTGCTGAGCACACTTCTCGACGGAGCCGGGGTCACGGCCGGCAGCCGCGATGAAAGCGGACGCGAAGCAGGCGAACCGTGGCAGAAGGAATACGCGTATTCGCTAGGTTTGCAGGCGTACGTCTGGGGCTTTCCGTGGGTCTACCTGAGCCAGCTCTGCTGGCTGTGGACCAGCCCCGGCGGCAAGCTCGTGGCGCAATCCAGTGGTATGCAGATGCCGAACGCGCCGATGAACACCATTCACAACATCCAAGCGGTGATAACCCCGGAGACGTCCGACGGCGGCAGCCCCAACTGCGACACGCTGTATTCGACGGCATGGCTGGATCTGTCGCGCGAGCCGCTCGTGCTCAGCGTGCCGGCGGTCACGAACCGGTTCTACAACATCGAGCTCGCGAGTATCAGCTCCGACAACTTCGCCTATGTCGGCGTCGTCGCGACGGGCAATGCGGCCGGCAACTATCTCATTGCCGGTTCGAACTGGTTCGGCGTGGTGCCGGACGACGTCATGGACGTTTTAGAGCGGTGTCCGACGCCGGTCGCTTTCATGCTCGGCCGCACGGCGGCCTATAGCGGCGCGCAAGAAGATCTGATGCACGAAGATATCAGCGGAGCGATCGCGGTGCAGGAGGGCTATGCGCTCACGCCGCTCTCCAGCTGGGGGCAGCCGGAACGATCGGACGCGCGTTCGCCCCGTGCCCAAGTTCCCATCGGTTTGGACATCGAGCAGCCGCGCGGCACCTGGGAAACCATGAACCGCGCGATGACGCAAAATCCGCCCGGCGTGTATCCCGCGATCGATCAAACGGCACTCATCAATCTCTTCGCCACGATCGGCGTCGGCCCGGGACAGCAGCTGGCCGCGCAGACGCAGGCCACGCTCGAAGGGCTGGCACTCGCAGCGAACGATGGCCTCGCCCTGCTGAAGAAAATGTCGGTCGGGCGCGGCAAATCGATCAACCGATGGAACTACCCGCCGCTCGACGTCGGCCGCGCGGGCCAGAGCGGCGACTACATCACCCGCGCAGCCCTTCAGGCGCTGGGCGGCATCCTCGCGAACGATCCGAACCAGAACGTGTACCTCAACACCGCCACCGATTCGGACGCGCGGCCACTCGCCGCGGCGAGCGAGTACACGATCACGTTCGAGAAAGACGGCGCCGGCTTTCCGCCGATCGTCGCCGGCTTTTACGGGTTCTGGTCGCTCACGCTCTACGACGACACCTACAATCTTGTGTCCGGTTCGCAAGCGTACTCGATCAACAGCTACCATCAAGAGTTCAGCGCCCGGCAGGCGAACGGCGACATGACGATTCTGCTGCAGCGCGACCGGCCCGACGCGCTCGGTAACGGCGTGTACTGGCTGCAGACGCCGGCGCCCCCGGCTGACGGCAACGACGCCACGACCGCAGCGTTCACGCTGATGCTGCGCGTCTACGTACCCGGACCGGCGATCAGCGCAGCGCAGACGTGGGCGCCGCCCAAAATCGTCCGGACGAACTGAAGGAGCACACATCATGTCGAACAAGCCGGCACCGAACTACGTCGCCCAGTGGGTTCTCGAAGACACGCCGTCGCGCCATTTCATCTGGCGCGGTCCGGGCTCGCGCGAGATGAACTTCGCGACGGTCTGCGAGCTGGGCGACATCGTCCCGAACGACCGGTTCTACGTGCACAACCGCACGCTGCCGCCGAACGTCAGCACCGCGACGTGGTCGCTCGCGATCTCCGGAACCGGCGTGACGAGCCCGCAGTCGTTCACGTACGCGCAGCTCACCGATCCCGCGCAGTTCGCGCCCGTTACGATCCGCCGCGTGCTCGACTGCGGCGCGAACGGCCGGTCGTTCTTCGCGAAGCTGCCGACGCCGAACACCGGCGCGTGGCTGCCGGTGGGCTTCACGGAGTGGCAGTACGGCACGATGGGCGCCGCGGATTGGACCGGCGTGCGGCTGCGCGACGTGCTGAACGCGTGCGGCTTGAACGACGCGGTGCAGATCATGCTGACCGGGCTCGACCAGATCATGGTGCAGGCGGACGGCGGCGGCGCGCCCTTCATGTCGAACTACCAGCACCTCATTCCGATCGACAAGGCGCTCGCGGACGACACGCTGCTCGTGTACGGCATGAACGGCGACACGCTGCCGATCGATCACGGCTACCCGCTGCGCGCGTTCTTCTCCGGCTGGGGCGGCAACACGGCGGTGAAGTGGCTCGGGGGACTCGAGGTGTCGCAAACGGAGCTGCCCGTGCCGATCACGCAGGCCAACCAAGTGCTCACGGGACCGGAGTATCCCGCGCCCGTCGTGCCGACCGTGCAGAACCCGAAGAGCGCGTTCGAGCTCGCGTGGGGCGCGACGCTGATGATCTCGACGTCGAACGACTTCGTGCTGAGCGGGCGCGCGTGGTCGGCCGACGCGACCGTCACCGGCGTGGAGGTCTGCATCGAGCAGATGCTGCCGCAAGGCTGGACGCCGGTGTGGTCGCCGCAATGGCGGGACGCGGCGCTCGCGAGCACGCCCCAACCCAAGACGTGGGTGCGCTTCACGATGCCATGGACCGCGGAGCCGGGGCAATACCGGCTGAGCTCGCGCGCGACCGACGACCAGGGCAACACGCAGCCCGCGCCCGAGGACGTGACGTGGAACCAGCTGGGGCTGCACTACAACGGTTACGTGCGCCATCCCGTGGAGGTGCTGCCGCTCAGCACGATGCCGTAGCGGCCGCGCGTTTGCCGCGCGGGAATACTAGATGCCGTAATGACCGCCGTCGACGATCTCACCGCGGACGTCGCCAGCGAGCGCACGCCGCGGCGCATCTTTCGCGCGCACGCCGCGCGCGAGCGGCTGGACGTCGTGGCGCGCCTGCGCGACGTGCTGGGCCGCCCGCCGATCGCACTCGCGGCGTGCTACAGCTTCAAGACGAACCCGCGGGCCGAGCTGCTCGACATGGCGCGCGAACGCGGATTCCTCGCCGAGACGATCTCCCCGGACGAGCTCGCGTGGGCGGCGCGCCACGGCTTCACGCCTGAGCGCACGATGTACAACGGGCCCGAGCCCGCGCCGGACCGCGCGGCCGCCGATCGTCTCGCGTACGTGTTCGCCGACAGCGTGGAAGCGTTCGCGCGCAACGTGCGGCATCGCATAGCGCGCGTCCAGGGCGTCCGCCTGCGCCCGTCGATGATCTCCTCGCGCTTCGGCGTGCCGGTCGATGAGGAGCGTGATCTGGGCGACGCCGTCGGCGCGACGCCGCCGGACACGCCGCTGGGCATCTCGTTCCACGCGCGGCACGAGGACTTCAAGGGCGCGAGCTGGCGCGACGTCGCGGGCGACGTGGTGCAGCGCGCCGTCGCGCTCGAGCGCCGCACCGGCCGCAGCGTCGTGGCGTTCGACGTCGGCGGCGGCTGGACGCCCGAGGAGTTCGACGCGAGCTTTCAGCCGGACATGCGCTGGCTGGTCGACCGCATCTTCGACGCGCTGCCCGCGTGCGCGGAGCTGCTGTTCGAGCCGGGCCAAGCGGCGTGCACGCCGGCCGAAGCGCTGCTGACGCAAGTAGTCGAGGTGCGGGAGCGCGTCGCGCGGCGCGAGGCGATCGTCGACCTCGGCTACTCCGACTGGCCCGACATGCACGCGTACGTGCACGGCTTCTACGCGTGGCGCAACGACCGCTGGGAGCCGCTGGGCCGCGGCCCGGACCGCCTGGGCGGAAGAACGTGCCTGGAATACGACCTGATCGACGGCCTACGGTTCCCGCCCGACCTGGCCGTCGGCGACCGCCTGCTAATTACGGATACCGGCTCGTACGACCACTCGATGGCCTTCAACTTCGCCAGAGGCGAACGCAACGCCACACCCCCCACAGAGTGAGACTGACCCGGCGCCACCCACGGAGTGAGGCTGACCCGCGTGTACGCGGGTCATGCCGCCGGTCGGCGAGTTTACGAGCCGACCGAGCAGGGGAACACATACTTCCGATGTCCACCCCCATCACCGAGACGACGTACGTGCTGCCCATCCGGCGCACCGCAATCGTTTCCGAGGATGATTTGGGCGCGTACCTCAGCGCGCTCG
>JAXDMB010000135.1:0-4739 GCA_034666325.1 Vulcanimicrobiota bacterium | reverse complement strand
TTCACGGTCGGTTCGACACAGTTCTCGTCGGGCTTCGGGCAGGTGAGCCCGCGCGTGAAGCTGACGCGCTTCTTCGGCGCGCGCAACAGCGTGTACGCGTACTACGGCCGCTTCTTCACGCCGTTTTCGCTCGAAAACGTATCGCCGCTCGCCGCGTATACGCTCAACCTGCCGCTTCAGACCAGCGTCGCGCAGTTCGACCTCAAGCCGCAGCGCGACTCGGTGTACGAACTGGGCGCGCACGTCAGCTTGGGGCGCGGCGATCTGGGCCTGCGCGTCATGCAGAAGAACGCGACCGATCTCATCGACGACACGCAGGTCGGCGTCACGAACCTGCACCAAGACATCAACTTCGCGGTGGGGCGCATCGCGACGCAGACCGCGTACTACCAGATCGGCCTCGCGCGCGCCGGGCGCTTCTACGCCTCGGTGACGCACACGTACTCCGCGAACAAAGGCTGCGAGACGCAGCTTCTCGCGCCGTGCTTCAGCACCGGCACGGACTGGTTCCCGGCCGACCACGACCAGCGCATCGACGTGAACGCCGGCGTCACGCTGAACGACCGCCGCGGCGGCTGGCTCGCGCTCGACGGCGAGTACGGCAGCGGTCTGTCGTCCGCGCTCAACCCGAACGGCGGCATCTCGTGCGGCGGTCCGGACGGCAATACGGGCGGCGCGTGCAAACGCACGCCCCATCTGACGTTCGACGCGGAGAAAGGCTTCGCGCTGCGCAACGGCATGGCGCTCACGCTGCGCGTGCGCAATCTCCTCAACGACCGCTACTACGTCACGTTCGCGAACGCGCAGGGCGACCATTACGCGCCGCCGCGCACGTTCGACGCCGGCCTGCGCTTGAACACGAAGTAGCGGATAGGAAGAAGCCGGGCGGTGCGCCCGGCTCCTTCCTATCCGCTGACGTTCTCGAATCCTTGCGTTACGCGGCGTGCTCCCGCGGCGTCACGGGAAGCGTCGCACGCACGACCGTTCCGCCGCCTTCCGCATTTCCCACCGCCACGTGCCGGGCAAGCAGCTCCACGATCCCGAGTCCGCGACCGGATTCCGCAAACGGATCGCGGCGCGGCGTCCACGGATGCTCCCGCAGTCCCGGGCCGTGATCGCGCACGACGAGGACCGGGGGCTTGCTGTCCACGAGCTCGAGGTGGACCTCGACGGCGCCCTTCGCGTAGCGGACCGTGTTCGCGACGAGCTCGCCGTAAATCAGCTCCGCGGCATCGACGTCCGACGACGGCTCGGCCAGAGACGTCACGCATTCCCGGAACGCGCACCGCTGCCTGAGCACCCGCTCCGCTTCGTCTTCCAGCTTCCAAACGATCGCCACGGTCCATCTCCCTTCCACGTTCTGTACGGGATGGTACCGAAAGGTACCAGGAATGTATCTCCCAGGATTGGAGGGTTCTCGCTCGGCGCCGAGCTTGGGTCGAGTGAGACCCGGCACGAACGTGGCACCGGCCGCGCTCGCCCTGCACGGAACGCGCGTCGCGGCGTCGAACCGAGCGGTGTGCTCGCTATCGCCGCCCTCGGCGCGCTGCTGATCGGCCTCGCTTCGCCCGTGCCGGTGTCCCGGACGACGCCGGTCCCCAAGCCGGCGCCCACCAACCCGTTCAACCTGGACCCCACCACGCCGCCGCCGCTCAGCTCCCCGCTGCCGGTGATCGGAACCACGCGGGCCAAGCCGGTCTGCTCGGCGATCCGCCGCGCGATCGCGCCCGCGGTCGCGGCGGCGCTCAAGAACGACCAGACGTACGGCGGCTTGCGCAAGAAGATCTTCGACTACGTGGTCAAGGACTCCGAGGAGGCGCGCGACCTGCACCTCATGCAGATGGACCGCCAGGTGGACGCGATGGTGAAGAACATCAGCACGCTCGAGGAGTCGCTCAAGTCGTCGGCGCTCGACATCCCGGGCACCGCGAAGCCCGAGGACGCCAAGGCGCTGCGCGAGATGAAGTCGACGCTCACGAACGTGCTGGCCGCGCAAAAGGGCCAGCTCAACGCGATGAGCGGCTTTGTCGAGACCGAGCGGATGCGCCGCTTCGGCCAGCTCAGCGAGAGCGAGCTCAACATGCAGCGGGCGAACGCGCCCAACATCTCGGTGCCCGGCGGCGGGCTGCAGACGCCGGTCCCCGTGTCCGGCTTCCTGCGCGACACGCAGAACACGTTCAACCCCCAGCACCGCACGGTCAGCACCTTGAACGACGCGCATCTGCTGGACCGCGATCTGGGCGACATCTCGGCGCTGACGACTCATTACGAGGACGCCGCGGCCAAGGTGATCATCCCGGCGGCGAACAGCTGCAAGTAACGAGCGACAGCCTCTCAGCTAGGCCGAAGCCGCCCCTGTCCCGAAGGCTCTGATCCCGATGGGGGTCCCGCGCAAACCGATCGAGCCGCCCACGCCAGAAGCGTCGGCGTTCCTCGAAATGGCGATGGACCAGTACGGCAAAGCGACGTACAATTTTGCCTACCGCCTGACGGGAAACGAAGCTGACGCACGCGACCTGACGCAGGACGCGTTCGTCCGCGTCTACCGCGCCTGGCGGTCGTTCCAGCCGGGCACGTCCTTCCTGTCGTGGATCTACCGAATCATCACGAACCTGTATCGGGATGAACTTCGGCGGCGAAAAGGGCGTTTCCAAGAAGAGATCCCCGAAGACAACGCCCCGCAGGAGTACGGTGGGCAGCGGCCGCTGGCCGTGGACCCCATCGCCGACTACGTGGCAGGCCAGCTGAGCGAGCCGCTCTCAAAGGCGCTGGCGCAGTTGTCCGCGGAACAGCGACAAGTCGTGGTTCTCGCCGATATCGAGGAGTACAGCTACCAGGAGATTGCCGACATCATGGGATGTTCGATCGGAACCGTCCGATCGCGGCTCCACCGGGCGCGAGCTCTGCTCCGCCGGCTGGTGACCAGGGCGCAACAGGAACAAAAATGACAACCCACTACGACCGCGACACACTGATCGACTACCTGCACGGCGCGCTGGAGCCCAGCGCCGACGCCGTCGCTTTCGCGCACCTCGAAACGTGCACGTCCTGCACGGCGGTGTACGAGGAAGAGGCCGCGCTCGGCGAAGCGCTGCGCGTCGCCGCGCGTGCGGAAGAGCTGGAGTTTCCCTCGCTCGTGAAGGCGCGCGTGTGGGACGCGGTCCGGCACCAGGAGCCGTCGTGGTTCGAGCGCCTGCGCACCTGGGGCCCGCGCCTCGCGGTGCCGGTCGCCGCAGCGATCGCCGTGGCAGCGTATCTCGGCGCGCCCGTGCTGCGCCCGCTCCCGGGCGCCGGCATCGAAGCCGCGTTCTACCTCGACGAGCACAACGCCGAAGCGCAGCAGAACCCGTTCGGGCCGGGCGTCGGCCCGGCCGTCTACACCCAGGACCGCTCCTCATCCGCCGCGTCGTACATCGATACCGCCGAAGCCGCGACACTCGACGACGCGACCGGTGCGGTCCGCTAGCCTCGGGCTCGCCGCACTCGCGCTGATCGCGCTCGGCGCACCTTCCGTTCACGCGGCCACCACGGCGGCGCCCGCGCCGCGCCGCGCGGTGCCGCTCCGCGCGGCCGCCGCGGTCGTGCCGATGCCGCCGGGCACGGACGCCCGCCCGCTGATCGTCGCCGCGGCCGCCGCGCCGCGCCACGTGTCGTTCGTCGGCCAGATGTCGTCGATCCGCAGCGGCCAGACGCGCGCGCTCGCGGTCGTCTCGAAGATCGAGCACCGCGCGCCCGACGAGACGCGCCGCACGTACCTTGCGCCGCGCGTGCTGTACGGACAGTTCGTGATCAGCCGCGGCGCGATGTCATGGGACGTCGACACCAATCAGAAGCGCGTCGTGGTCAGCGAGAACAAGGCCGTCGTGGATCCGGTCGCGATCGTCGACGACATCGCGCTGCTCGACGGCAACTACCGCGCGGTGCGCACCGCGTCGGAAGGCGTCGCCGAACGCAAGACCGATGTCGTCGATCTCGTCAGCCGTTACACCGGCGAGCGCGCGATGCGGCTGTGGATCGACTCCGAGACGCACGTTGTTCTCGGCAAAGAAGCGTACCACAGCGACGGCTCGCTCGCGTGGCGCACGCGTTTCGACGACATTCGGTACACCGACGGGATTCCGGCGGCGATCTTCACCACGGCGCTTCCGCCGGGCTTCACGACGGTGAAGGGGCGTTCGTACCAGCAGCCGCAGGCGCTGCCGAGCGCGGTGCCGGACGCCGGCTTCAAGCCGATCACGCCGAAGTATCTGCCCGAGGGGTTCTCGCTGATCGGCGCAAACGTCACGCCGATCAAAGGCGTGCGCAACCTGCACCTGATCTACTCGGACGGCATTCGTAATCTGTCGCTGTTCGAGAGCGCGACGGATCGTGCGATCGACTTCACCGGCATGGCCCCCAAAGCGACGCGCTTCGAGGACCACGACGCGCAGTACGTGCGCGACGGCCCGACCACGCTGCTCGCGTGGCGCGAGCACGGGCTCGCGTTCGCGCTGGTGGGCGACCTCGACCTCAAAGAGCTCCAGCAGATCGCAACGTCGGTCATTCCGTAGCCTAGTCGCGACGAGGGGTCCGCGTGATGAGCGGGCGTGGCACTTTCGCTCGGTTCGGCGTCCGCAGTCTTCAAACGCATCGCGCACGCGCACGACGTCGTGTTCGGCACGTACGTGCTCCGTCCGGACAGCGGCGCACAAAGGGCGCTGCTCGCGGCCGCGCACGCGGGGGCGCGCGTCCGCGTGACG
>JAXDMB010000134.1:0-19263 GCA_034666325.1 Vulcanimicrobiota bacterium | reverse complement strand
AAGATCGTCGTAAACGACAGCGCCGCGGCGAGCCGCGGCGCCTTGTCGGCGTTCCAGCGGGTGTAGGTTTCCTTGACCATCCCGAAATCCAAGTGCAGCGCCATAGCCGCGCTATCGTACCCGCGTTGCGCCGTTCCGAGCGCGGGTACGATGAAATCGCCGCACCGGCAAGAGAGAGGTTCGCATGGCGGAGCACAGCGCATCGGTCACGGTCAACGCACCGCTGCACCAGGTCTATGAGCTCTACACCCACTTCAACGACTACCCGAAGTTCATGACGTTCGTGAAGGAGGTCACGTACCTCGACGACCAGCGCAGCCACTGGGTGGTGGATGTCGTGGGCAAGCACGAGTGGGACGCCGTGAACGAAGACTGGATTCCTGACGGTCAGATCGGCTGGCGCTCGGTCGACGGACTCGCGAACAGCGGGCGCGTCACGTTCGAGCCGGCCGGCGCGGAGCAGACGCGCGTGACGGTCGACGTGCGGTACGAGCCGCCCGCGGGCTTGCTGGGCGCGCTCGGGGAGGCGCTCGGCGCGGGCGGCCAGTTCGAGCGCCGCTTACAGCACGACCTCGAGCACTTCGCCGCGATGGTCGAGCAGGCGCCGCCCGGCGCGCTCGACCCGACGTCGTCCGCGTATCTGTTCCACGCGGAGAGCGCGGTGTCGAAAGGGCAGGCGACGCTGGCGCAAGAGGAGTCGATGGGGATGAGCGGCGACGTGGACCGCGAGACGATGGCGGGCACCACGACCGGCGTCACGAGCTCCGCGGCGACGCTCACGCCGGCGGACGCGGCCTTCAGCGATCCGACGATCCCGCGCATCCCGGGCACGTCGGCGAACGCGGACGAGCGGCTCTAGCGCATCGGGAAAAGGCCCCGGCTCGCCGCCGGGGTCTTTTCATTCCTCGTCGTCTTCGTCGTCCTCGTCGTCGTCGTCTTCGTCGTCGTCCGTCTCCGGATCGCCGTGAACGCCGCCCGGGACGCCGTGCGGGTATCCCAGCGGGGTTTTCGACGCGGCGTCCGGCGGCGGCGCCACCTTGCCGTCGTCGGCCGACGCGTCCGGGTCGAGCACTTGCGTGGACGCCGCATCGTCGCGGCGCGCAGGCGACGGATACCGCTCCTCCGTGAGGTCGTCCTGAAACAGATCTCGGCGTTCCATGGGGTGAGCGTACCATCGCGGCCCGCCGTGGAAACCGGCGGCTCCCCGGCGCGGTCGGTACCAGCGTGAAAGCGATCCGCGTCAGCCGCACCGGCGGCCCCGAAGTCCTCGAGCTCGCCGACGTTTCGGTGCCTTCGCCCGGACCCGGCGAGGCGCTCGTGCGCCAGAGCACGGCCGGCATCAATTACATCGACGTCTACTTCCGTACGGGGCTCTACAAGCGCGATCTGCCGTTCATCGACGGGCGCGAAGGCGCCGGCGTGGTGGAGGCGGTGGGCGCGGGCGTCACCGAGGTGAAGCCCGGCGACCGCGTGGCGTATGCGATGACGCCCAACATGGGCGGCTACGCCGAGGCGAACGCCGTTGCGGCGCGCGAGCTCGTGCCGATCCCGGACGGCGTGGACGACCGCGACGCGTGCGCCGTGATGCTGCAGGGCATGACCGCGCACTATCTCGCGCACGACACGTTTCCGCTGCGGCCCGGGCACGTCGCGCTCGTGCACGCCGCGGCCGGCGGCGTCGGCTCGACGCTCGTGCAGCTCGCGAAAGCGCGCGGCGCGACGGTGATCGCGACGGTCGGCACCGAGGACAAGGCGCAGCTCGCGCGCGGCTACGGCGCGGACCACGTGATCGTCTATGCGAACGAAGACTTCGCCGAGGCGACGCGCGCGATCGTGGGCGAGCACGCGGTCGACGTCGCGTACGACTCCGTCGGAAAAGACACGTGGGAACGCAGCCTGAGCCTGCTGCGCCCGCGCGGCATGCTGGTCGTGTACGGCAACTCCAGCGGACCCGTGCCGCCGATCGAGCCGCAAAAGCTCGCGAGTGCGGGCTCCGTGTTCTTCACGCGCCCGACGCTGGTCGATTACATTGGCACGCGCGAAGAGCTGCTCGGCCGCGCGCACGACCTGTTCGACGCGATCCGCAACGGCAAGCTGCACGTGCGCATCGGCGCGACGTACCCGCTCGCGGAAGCGGCGCAAGCCCACCGCGACCTCGAAGCGCGAAAGACGACCGGCAAGCTGCTTCTCATTCCGTAGCGACGCGCGCGGCGAGCGCGCAGGAGGGTGTCACGTCGAACGAGACCGTCAACAAGGTTCTGTGGTGGCTGTGCTTGTTCGCAGCGCCGCTCGTGCTGCTCGTTATCGAGCTCTACCATCCCGCCGATTTCACCAAAGATCCCGGGATGTTCGCGTACCTGCGCCAAGCGCAGCCGGCGCCGTATCTCAACGGCCACGACGCGCTGGGCTATTTTGGGCCCGACTGGTGGTTCACACTGCACTCGATCCAGACGCCGCTCGTCGGTCTGGTCTCCGTGGGACTGTGGCTCGCCGTCGCCCGCATCGACGGCGCGCGTGACGGTACGCTGGCGGCGGTGTTCGCATGGGCTTCGCGCGCCGCGACGTTCGTGTTCTTGATCTACTACACCGCGCTCGACTCCATCGGCGGAACGGGAATGGCGCGCGCGATCGTCACCGCGAACGCGCTGGTCGCCGCGGGCACGATCACCGCCGCTCAAGCGGCGCAGCTGCTGGACACGGTGTGGATCGATCCGCACGTGGGCGGCGTCGGTTCGACGATCAGCCTGACGGGCTCGTGGGCGGTGTTCTTCGCCGCCGCGTTCGCCGCCGTCGCGCTGTTCCTGGCGCGCCGCGCGCCGTGGCCCGCGCTGGTGCTGCTGATTCTCTTCGGCTGGCAGCTCGAGATCAGCCACACCGCGATGCACGGCCCGGTCGCGTTCGGGCTGCTGACGATCGTCGGCGTGTGGCTGTGGTTCGGTCAGCAGCGCGCGCGCCGCAGCGCGGGCGCCGCGACGCCGTCCATGGTCGACGCGTCCGGCTGAGGTTCGCCGAAGCGGAGCGCGAGCGGGATCACGCCGCCCCAGATCGGGGCGCGCCGGTCTTCCTCCGGTTCCGTTGGGCCGCCGGTGCGAACTTTCGCCGAGACCGCGTCGATGCGCAGCGCGACGACTTGCGTCGCGTCGAGCTCGCCTTGCGTCGATGCGCGCAGCTCCGCGCGGCGGCCCGGCAGCAGATGGTCGACGAGCGCGTCGAGCAGGCGTGATTTTTCGTCGGCGTCGTCGACGATTCGCGCGACGCCGTGCAGCACGACGCAACGGTAGTTCATCGAGGAATGGAACGCGCTGCGCGCGAGCACGAGGCCGTCCAGGTGCGTGACCGTCGCGCACACCGGCGTGCCGTTCGCCACCGCGGAAAGGATGCCGGCGCGGGTCGAGCCGTGCAGCACGAGCTCGTCGCCGACGCGCGCGCACGCATAGGGCATCACGACCGGCAAGCCGTCGACCACCGTGCCGATGTGCGCGACGTACGCTTCGTCGAGGATCGCGTGGACCGCCTCGGCGTCGTAGCGCGCGCGCTCCGCCAGGCGGCGAACGCGCGTGTTCGGGTTCGCGGGCGCGGTGCTCACCCGGCGATGCTACGCCTTCGCCGCGGTTTGCGTCGAGGTCCGATTCGGCTGGTGCGAGAGGTGCCGCACGCGCGCAAGCCCGGGCTTACGAAGGCTCCGGCGTTCGCGAAGGCTGACGCGTTTGCACGAACGCGCGCTCGAGCCGTTCCGCGGCGTGCTCGATCTCATTCGGACTACCCGCGGCGAAGCCGAGCACCAGTCCCGTGGCACCGTGGCCGTCGAGCGCGTAGCGTGACAGCGCGGGTGCGACGACGTCGTGCTCGGCGGCGGCTCGCGTAACCGCGAGATCGTCGCCGTCGAAGCGCGCGACGACGTGCAGGCCCGTTGCGGCGCCTTGCACGCGCACCGCATTGCCGAAGCGGTGCTCGAGCGCGCCCACCAACGCGTCGCGCCGCTCGCGATAGCGCGCCGACGCGCGGCGAACGTGCAGCGCGAAATGCCCGTCGGCGACGAACGCCGCGAGCGCCGCTTGCAGCGGAAACGACGGACCGCCCGACGCGACCGCGCGCGCCGCGCCGAACGCGTCGGCAAGCGCATCCGGAACGACGATCCATGCGACGCGCAAACCGGGCGCGAGCGTCTTGCTGAACGTGCCGACGTACAGCACGCGCGCAGCCTGTGCCGAGCCGGTCGAAGCGTCGAGCCCTTGCAGCGCGGGCAGCGGCGCGCCGTCGTACCGGAACTCCGCGTCGTAATCGTCCTCGACCACGTACGCGTTCGCCGCGCGCGCCCAGTCCAGCAAATCGAGGCGCCGGCGCAGCCCCATCACCACGCCGGTCGGATACTGGTGCGACGGCGTGACGTACGCCAGCCGCGCGTCCGGCGGCGCGCGCGTCACGTCGAACCCTTCGTCGTCCAGCGGCACCGCGATCCCGAGCGCGCCCGCGGCCGACAAGGCGTCGTGCATCGCGGCGTAGCCGGGATCTTCCACCGCGACCGCGTCGCCCGGATCGAGCAGAACGTCGGCGATCAGCGCGAGCGCGGCGCGCGTGCCTTCAACGACGATCACGTTGTCCGCGCCGACCGTCACGCCGCGCGTCTGGCGCAGATGCGTCGCGATCGCGTCGCGCAGCGGGCGGTAGCCGTGCGGGTCGCCGTAGCCGCGCGTGCTCGTGCCGTCGAGCCAGCGGTTCGCCACCCGCCGCCACACCGCGTCGGGAAACAGCGCGAGATCCGGAACGCCGGGCCGGAACAGCGCCGGCTCGCTGCCGCCGTCGGGATCGTGCAGATGCGGCGCGAACCGCCGCGCGCGCACCGACAAGCGCGGCGCGACCGCTTCGGCGGTGCTGGTGCCGCGCGCGCGCAGCGTCAGACCGCTGGCGACATAGGTTCCCGCGCCGACGCGCGTCTCGAGATACCCCTCGGACACGAGCTCGTCGATCGCCTGCGTGACGGTGTTGCGCGAAACGCCGAGCTGCTCGGCGAGCGCGCGCGACGCGTGCAGCCGCGTTCCGCCGGCCAGCTCGCCGCCGAGAACCGCGTCGCGCAGGTGCGTCGCGAGCTGCCGGTGCAGCGCGACGGCGGACGTTCGGTCCGGAAAGAACGACACGCGGCCGCGCCGTTCAGCCGCCGAGTGTCGGCGACCCGAGATCGAGCCGGTCGTACGGAATCACGCGCACGTCGCCGTGCGCGCGCGTGACGTCGTCCGCGAACTTCGACGCGTCGCCGACCAGCACCACGAAGTTGTCGGGAACGAGACCGCGCGCCGCGAACGCGCGCACCGACTCCGCGTCCACGTCCTGCACGCGGTGCGCGTACGAGTTGAGCTCCGCGAGCGGCACGTCGTAGAGCACGTGTTCCGCGAGCGCCCCCGCGATGCCGTCGATCGTCTCGATCGAGCGAAAGAAACCGCCGGTGACCGTCGCCTTGCGCGTCACGAGATCCTCATCGGTTGCCGGCGTTTCCGCGAGCGAACGGATCGTCGCGAGCGTCACCTCGGTCGCTTCCGCGGCGCGCGTGTGATCGACCAGCGTCGAGCTGAAGAACGTGCCGCGCTGCCGCCGCGCCGCGAGCGACACGCCCGCGCCGTACGACAGCCCGCGCTTCACGCGAATCTCTTGATTGAGGCGGCCGCTGTAGCCCGACAGCACCGCGGTCGCGACGGTCGCGGGATAGTAGTCGGGCGAGCGGCGCTCGATCGTGACGCGCCCGGTGATCAGCGCGGTGCGTCCCGCGTCCGGTTTGTCCACGATCGCGACGTGCGCGCGCGGCGGCGGAATCTCGCCGTGCGGGCGCTCGCCGATCGGCGTCGACGGCGCGCGCCACGTTCCGAGCACGCGCTCCGCGAGCGCGAACGCTTCGTCCACCTCGAGATCGCCGCCGATCACGAGCGTCGCGTCGTCGGGCCGGTAGAAGCGCTCGTGAAACCATGCGACGCGGTCGCGCGTGAGCGCTGCGAGCGTCGTCGCGGTTCCGGCGAGCGGGTGGCCGTACGGCGCGCCGCCGTACGCGACGCGGTGCGCGACCTGGCGCGCGAGAGCGCTCGGGTTCGCGTACGTCAGCGCGAGGTCGGAGATGGACTTCGTCTGCACGCGGTCCACCTCGCGCGGCGCGAACGCAGGCCGGCGCACGACGTCCTCCAGCAGCGCGAACACCTGCGCGAACGCGGGCGTCGTCGCGCTCGCGCTCACGATCGACGCGTCGTAGCCCGACGCGGCGATGAGCCGCGCGCCGAGCGCGTCGGACGCCGCGGCGATCTCGGTCGCGGAATGCGTCGTGGTGCCTTGCGTCAGCAGCGCCGCGACGAGCGCCGCGAGCCCCGCCTCGTCCTCGCGCTCCGCCGCACCGCCGCAGCCGACGACGAGCTGCGCCGCGACGAGCGGCAAGTTGCGCAACGAGAACGCGACGACGCGCAGGCCGTTGTCGAGCACGCGCTCCACCGGCGCGGGCAGCGTGGCGTCATGCGGCGGTCCGGCGACCGGAATCGTGGACGCGCCGCCGTTCATGCGGGCAGGTACTCGACGACCGACCGGTTCTCCGGGCGAAGATAGGTCCGCGCGACGCGCATCACGTCGTCGCCCGTCACCGCGAGATAGCGCGCGAGATCGCCGTTCACCAGCTCCGGATCGCCGCGCTCGGTGATCGCGCGCACCAGCTCCAGGGCAACGCCGCTGTGCGTCTGGCGCGAGCGCACGACGCTGCTCGCGATCTGCGTGCGAACGCGCGCGAGCTCCAGCTCGTCCGGCGGCGCGGTGCGCACGCGCTCGAGCTCTTGCTCCAGCGCCGCCCGCGCGTCCGCGAGCGCGACGCCGCGCGCGCACGTGACCCGCACGCCGAACAGCCCGGGCTGCTCGCGCAGATCCGCCGCGGCGTACGCGTTCGTCGCGACCTGTTTGTCGTACACGAGCGACGTGTAGAAACGCGAGCTGCGGCCCGAGCCGAGCAGCGTCTCGAGCACGTCGAGCGCCGCGGCGTCGGGATGCGACGCTGCGGGAATGTGATACGCCTCTTCCGCCGCGGGCAGCGGCACGTTCGCGGCGCGGTACTCGTACGTGCGCTCCGCCGTTTGCGGCGGCTCGACGGCGCGCACGCGCGGAATAGGCGTGGACGGCGTAGGAATCGGGCCGAACCAGCGCTCGATCATCGCGAGCGTCTCGTCCGCGTCGAGATCGCCCGCCACCACGAGCACGGCGTTGTCGGGACGGTAGTACGTCGCGTGAAAGGCGACCACGTCGTCGAGCGACGCGGCGTTGAGCTCCGCGGGGCTGCCGATGACGCCGCGGCCGTACGGGTGCACGCGATACGCTTCGCGGTTGACGAGCTCGTCGAGCATGCCGTACGGCTCGGCGAGAACGCGCTGGTCGTACTCGCCGATCACCACGTCGCGCTCGGTCGCGAAGTTCTCTTCGTTCACCGTGAGCGACGCGAGCCGGTCGGCTTCCGCCCACAGCAATCGCTCGAGGTGGTTCGACGGAACGACCTCGTAATAGTTGGTGATGTCCTCGGACGTGAACGCGTTGTTGAAGCCGCCGACGTCCTCGGTGAGCCGGTCCATCGTCTCGGGCGCCGTGCGCGACGTTCCCTTGAACATCAAGTGCTCGAATAGGTGCGCGAACCCCGAGCGGCCCGGCGGGTCGTCCTTGCCGCCGACACGGTACGCGATGTTGATCGCGACCGACGGAACGCGGCGGTCCGGCACGAGCACGGCGCGCAGGCCGTTCGGGAGCGTGTGGTCGGCGTACCGGACGGGTGCGACCCCGATCGCCGAGGCGGAGATGGTCGGTAATGCGGTCACGGGCTTTGCGTTCATCCCCGCACCGGCGGCGTGTCCCTTCCTGGGAAGACGAGCGGCATGCTTTCCGTCCGCCGCGCACTCCTCACCGTGCTCTCCGCCTGGCACGGGCTCGCCGCTTTCAAGAACCTGTGCGACCTGTGCGCCGAGTTCGATCTCGTCCCGGCGGCCGCGCGCTTCCGCTCGAAGAACTTCGGCGCGATGGAGAACCTGCTGGCCCCGGCGCGGCTCCCGCGGGAGGCGCTCGGCGTGCTTCTCGCCGGGGTCGCGGCCGTGGAAACCGCGATCGCCGTGGGCTTCGCGCGCGGCCGGGACGAGCCGGCGTTCTCGCTCGCGATCCTGCTCTTCGGCTCGTTCGCGCTGATCGACGAAACGATGACCGACTACGAGCTCGACGAGACGCACCGCGACATCCTCGTCTTCATCCTCGTCGCCCGCCTCGTCATCGGCCGTCACGATTCCGCCGGATGATCCGCGGCGGAAAAAATCGCGAAGCGTGCTCGTTTGCAGTGCGTGCAGGGAGCCGCCGTGTCGCGTTTGGCGCGTCCTCGGGATTGGCACAAGTCGGCACCACTCCCGGAGAACATCATGGCAATCGACCAGTACACGCTGCGCGATCCGCGCGAAGCATATCCCAAACCCGAGTTCGGCGATCAGCCGCAGCCGCATCCGGGCAGCACGGAGCAAATGCAGCCGCGGCCCGACCACGGCGAGCAGACGTATCGCGGCAGCGCGCGCCTGGCGGGGCGCAAAGCGATCATCACCGGCGGTGATTCCGGAATCGGCCGCGCGGTCGCGCTGGCATTCGCGCGCGAAGGCGCGGACGTCCTCATCTCGTATCTCAGCGAAGACGACGACGCGGCGGGCACCGTGCAGCTCGTCGAAGAGGCCGGGCGCAAAGCGGTCGCGGTGCGAGGCGACATCCGGGCGGAGGACGTCTGCACCGGGCTCGTGCAGCGCGCGGTGAGCGAGTTCGGAGCGCTGGACATCCTCGTGAACAACGCCGCGTTCCAGAACGAGTGCGGCGGCATCGCGGAGATTTCGAGCGAGCAGTTCGACCGCACGCTCAAAACGAATCTCTACGCGATGTTCTGGCTGTGCAAGGCCGCGCTGGCGGTGATGCCGGCCGGCGGCAGCATCATCAACACCGCGTCCGTGCAAGCGTCGAAGCCCGATCCTTCGCTGCTCGACTACGCGACGACCAAAGGCGGCATCGTCGCCTTCACGCAAGCGCTGGCGCAAGAGGCGATCGGACGCGGTATTCGCGTCAACTGCGTCGCGCCGGGACCCGTGTGGACGCCGCTCATTCCCTCCACGATGTCGGCCGATGAAGTGCGCACGTTCGGCAAGCAGTCGCCGATGGAACGCCCCGCGCAACCCGCCGAGCTCGCGCCGGTGTACGTGTTCCTCGCTTCGCAAGAGTCGAGCTACGTGAACGGCGCGCGCATCGCGGTCACCGGCGGCACGCCGGTCCCGTAAGGAGCCCGGAACAGCCAGGCTCGCACGCTTTCGCCGGACATTGACATCGAACATACGTTCGATTAGCATAGGGGTCCCATGAGCGTCGACCCGGCCTTCGCGGCCTTGCGCGAGCGTTTCGACCGTCGTCACCGGGATACGACGGCCGCGGCGTTCGCGCTCGGAGACGAGGCGCTGGTTCGTACCGGGATCGCCGAGCTGGACGCCGTCTTGGGTGGCGGCTTTCCGCGCGGAACGATCGGGACGCTCGAGGGGCCGCCGAGTTCCGGGAGGAGCGCGCTCGCAGCGCGTCTCCTCGCGGCGGCGACGCGGCGCGGGCTGGGAGCAATCGTCGGGGTGGACCTGTTCCCGCCCGCGCTCGCGGCGGCGGGGGTGCGGCTCGAGCGGCTGCTGATCGTCCGCACGGGCGAGCCGGTGGAGGCCGCACGCGCGGCCGACATCATCGTGCGTTCCGGCGCGTTCACGGTCGTCGTGATTCCCGCGCTGCCGAGCGGTCGCGGCACCGGGTCCGCCACGTGGACGCGTCTGGCGAGCCTCGCGCACCGCGCGAACGCGCTGCTGATCGCCGCCGGCCACGAAGCGTCCGCGGAGCTGCGCTACTTCGCCTCGGTCCGGCTCGAGACGGCGATCGAGCGCGTGCGCTGGAACGGGCCGCCGGGCCATCTCGGCGAGCTCGCCGGCTTCGACGTGCGCGCCGTCGTCCGCAAGCACAAACGCGCCGCCCCGGTGGGCGACGCGCTGGTGCGGTGCGAGCCGTTCGAGGACCGGCCGCCGCTGGTCGACGTCCGCGAACGAATGCTGTCTAGCGGTGCTGGTGCTGGCGGTCGTGCTTCTGGAAGTAGATTTGATCGGACAGCCGGTTCTCTTCGCGGTTGAGCCGCGCGCGCTCCGCCGGCGAGAGATGTCCGTCGCGCAGGTCGCGGCGGCGCTGCGCTGCGATGCGGTCTTCGCTGCGGTCGAGGCGGTTGTACTCGCCGTACGTCAGCGAGCCGTTGCGAACGCCTTGATTGATGCGGTGCTGCTCGCGGTTGAGGCGGTTCTGCACCTCGCCGGCGTTCGCGGCCAGCGGGGCGACGACGGAGGCGAAGAGCGCTGCGGCGATCAGGGTTTTCTTGATCATCGGGTTCTCCTGAGGCGATGAGTGCGTCGATGAATGCGTCGCGGACGATATCCGCACGGACATCGTACGCTCCGCGCGCATGCCGCATCACGCGATCTCAGCGAATGCTCACCGCGCTCTCAGGGCTGTCTCATCTGTGCGTGCGCGGCAGCATCGTCACGCCCGCGGCTTCCGCCAACGCGCCGGCGTCGACCGCGAGCGCGCGCGCCGCGCTCGACGGGCTGGGACACGTCAGGTCGGGCGACAGCTTTCCGTCGTATCCGATCTGCATCGACGAGCCGAACGAGACGCTCTTCATGCAGTGCATCGTCGTGAGCTGGTCGAGCGGACCGGCCGCTTTCAAGTCGGCGAAGAACCGCTTCACCAGCGCCGCCGGAACGCGCTTTTTCACAGCCTGTCCTGAGCCTGTCGAAGGATCGCCCTGCTGCAGCGCGGTCCATCCCGTCGCGTACACGCGCAGGCGGTATCCTTCGCGGTTCGTCGATCCGGAGTCGATGATGAGCGCCTCGCCGGCCGCAACGGGGACGTGCAGGTACGCCGGCGCGGGCGTGCTCGACCCCTCGGGAATCGGCCCGTACGTCGGGATGGCGAAGGCGAGCACGAGTGCGAGCAGCATGATCCTCAAACGCCGGTGCGGCCGGATTCGGTGCGGCTGAGCGCACGGTGCCCGTCGTCTGCGTGTGGATACCCGCGTTCCGCCTCGCCGTCGCCCGGCTGAGCCAGGCCGCCGTCGACCTCGCCGCGCCGCTGATCCTGGCCGACCGGATCGAGCGCGGGCGGGTGGTGGACTGCACGCTGACCGCGGCGGCGCTGGGCGTGCGGCGCGGGATGACGCTGGTGCAGGCGCAAGCGGTCGCGACGGAAGCGCGCACGGTGTTCGACGATCCGGCCGCCGACGCGCGCGTGTGGGCGGACGTGCTCGAAGCGCTCGACGCGGCGTCGCCCGTGGTGGAGGACGGGGGCCTCGGGCGCGCGTTCCTCGAGATGCACGGCATCGCGGGCGGCGCGGCGGCGTGGCTGGGCGCGGTGCGCGGCGCGCTCGGCGGTTTTGATCTTCCGGCGCGCGTGGGCTTCGGCCCGAACCGCTTCGTGGCGCACGCCGCGACGCATTGCGGCGACGGCATCGCGTGCACCGGAGATCCGGCGGCGTTCCTCGCACCGCTGCCGCTCGATCTTCTCGGCTACGCCGATTCCGTGAGCGGTTCGAACGCGCTCGGCGACGGCGCGCGCGAGCGGCTGCGGCTGCTCGGCGTGAACACGCTCGGCGATCTCGCGGCGCTTCCGCACGGCCCGTTCGTGCGCCGCTTCGGCGTCGCGGCCGCGCGGTGGCACGATCTCGCGCGCGGCATCGACGACCGTCCGCTGGAGCCGCGCGCGCGCGCGCTGCGCGTCGACCGCGCGCTGTACGGCGAAGGCGACGCGAGCTCGGAGGAACAGGTGCTGTTCGCGCTGCGCACGCTGGTCGGCTGGGTCGTCGACGATCTGTGCGCGGCGGGCAAGCGCGCGGGACGGCTCGTGCTGCGCCTCGAGTGCGAGGACGGCGAGACGCGCGAGCTCATCACGCGCGTCGCGCAGCCGACGGCTTTGCCGTCGACGCTGTTCGAGCTGCTGCGCGCGCGGCTCGAAGGCGTCGTGCTCGACGCGCCCGTGACGGGCTTGCGGCTCGCGGCGGAAGAGCTCGCGAGCGGCGGCGTCGCGCTGTCGCTGTTCGCGGCGAGCGATCCCGACCCGGACGCGATCGGCGTCGTGCTCGCGCGGCTCGACGCGGCGCTGGGCGAAGGCAAAGCGCTGCGCGCGCGCGTCACCGACGGACCGCGCATCGAGCGCCGCTACACGTTCGAGCCGTTCACGCTGGACGCGCTGACGGCGCGCGGACCGCAGCCCGAACCGCAGCCGCTCGCAGCGAGCGCGACGCTGCAACTGCGCATCACCGAACCGCGCCGCATCGACGTGCGCGTGATCGACGGCGCGCCGCGTTTCGCCGGCTCACCGCCGCAGCACGTCGTGGAAGTGGCGGGCCCATGGCGTGTCGAGGAAGGCTGGTGGACGCCGGCAACGGGCGAAGGCACGCCGCTGGTGCGGGACGAGTACGACGTCCTGCTCGAAGACGGCGCACTGCTGCGCATCGCACACGAAGCGGACGCGACGAGCTCCGGACCAGCCGCGTGGAGCGTGCGCGGCGTGTACGACTGACAGGCCCCCAGCCCGCGAGCGGGTACAGTGGACGGGATGGACCCTCTCGACCCGCGCGATCCGCTCGACGACGTCGAAGACGACGATGACGACGACGACCTAGCTCCGCCGCAGTTCTACCTCACGACGTTCATTCCGCGGGCCGCTTGGTACGATCTCGGCGTCGAAGAAGCAACCGCGTTCTTGCAGAACCGCGTCGCGCAGCTCAACGAAGCGTTCGTCGAAGAGGACGAGGGCGTGATCTGGGCCTACCGCTACCACGTAATGGAGCGCGCGCGCGAGGTGGACGCCGTCGTGCTGCTGTGGATGATCACGTCGGACGAAGCGCTCGAGACGCTCGAGAGCACGCTGCGCCGCTCCGACGTGAACGAGTACTTCGACTGGAGCGTGATCGGCGGCGAGCAGAACAACGCCCCGCAAGATATCCTGGGCGCCTTCATGGGCACGCTGATCCGCGACCCCGACGAAGCCGAGCACCCCCGCCCGAGCGAGAACTGAAAAGCGCTTCGCGCTAGTGCGCGTACACGAACGGCGGCATCGCTCGGATGTTGTCCTTCGTGGCGCCCGCCAGCACGAGCTGACCGCTCTGGAGCTTGATGCGGCTCATCGGGATCGCGACGAGCCGCTCGCCGATGCCGAGGAACCCGCCGACGCCGATGATCGCGAACGACGCCGAGTCGTTGCGCGAGAGGATGATGTCTTCGATCTTGCCGAGGTTCTCTTTCTTCTCGTTCTGCACGCCCTTGCCGAGCAGATCTTTCTTCACGCTCCAGCCGGCGACGACGGCCTGCATCTCGATGACGGTGACGCCGAGCGGAACGACGCCCGCCGCCGGCACCGAAGCGGACGGCGCCGGCGTCGTTTGCGCCAGCGCGACCGGCGTGGACTGCGCCGCGGCGAGCACACCGGCCGGTGCCAACAGCGCCGCGAAGGCGATGACTGCAGAACGTTTCATGGTGACGCCTTTCGAAAACCGAATGTCGTCGAAAGCGTGCCCGGTTGTCCGCACGCTAAATCTACATGAAACACGCCTCCGTGCGCGCGCACCTGGTACGCCGCGGCACTAGAACACCGGCCTGCCAGCGCGGCAAACCGCGCGCTTACGACGTGTACGGTTCGAACGGCGCGACCGGCGCGAGGATGTCGTCCATTGCGCGGAAGACGTCCGGATCGACGTCGGGGTCGGCAGCCGCGACGTTGTCGTCGACCTGCTCCGGGCGCGTCGCGCCGACGATCACCGACGAGACGACGTCGGTGCGCAAGCACCATGCCAGCGCGAGCTGCGCGAGCGTGCAGTGCGCGCGCTCGGCGAGCGGTTTGAGGCGCTGCACCGCGTCGAGCACCGGCTGCGTGAAGTAGTCCTCCATCATGTCTTTCGACCGGCCGGCGGCGCGCGTTCCCTGCGGCGGGTTCGACGCGTCGGTGTACTTGCCGGTGAGAATGCCCATCGCGAGCGGCGACCACACGACGTTGCCCAAGCCGTACTGCTCGCACGTCGGGAACACGCGCTGCTCGACGCGGCGCCACAGCGCGCTGTACTGCGGCTGGTTCGACACGGGCTCCGCCCAGCCGCGCGCACGCGCGAGGTTCACCGCGGCCGCGATCTGGTCGGCGTTCCACTCGCTCACGCCCCAGTAGAGGATCTTGCCGGCGCGCACGAGGTCGTCCATCGCTTGCGCGGTCTCCTCGAGCGGCGTGGACGTGTCGTAGCGATGGCACTGGTAGAGATCGACGTAGTCCACTTGCAGGCGGCGCAGCGACGCGTCGATTTGCTCGCGCACGTGCTTGCGCGACAACCCGCGGTCATTGGGGCCGTCGCCCATCGAAAAGTACACTTTCGTCGCGAGCACGATCGACTCGCGCGAAAACTCCTTGATCGTGCGGCCGACCACTTCTTCGGCGCGCCCGCGCGCGTAGACGTTCGCGGTGTCGAAGAAGTTCACGCCGCGCTCGTACGCGCGGCGCATGCACGCGCGCGCGGCGTCCTCCTCCACGCTGCCGCCGTACGTGAGCCACGAGCCGAGCCCGACGGAAGAGATCTTGACGCCCCAGCGCCCGAGGTTTCGATATCGCACGCCCCGTCGTACCCGTTCGAGACGGGTGCTCCTTTCGAGCGGTCCGGAAGTGGGAACGAACCGGAAATGAACGATCGGGACGAGCGACCCGCGGACGTGCTTGCCGATGCCCACGAGCAAGACGGCGACGTGCCGGGCGACGAGCTGGGCGGCGGTCTGGGCAACACGCAAACCGGAGGCGCGAACGACGGATGACGGGCGGCGGAGATTTGGACGAGGGCGAGCACGACGTGCTCGACGAGTCGGACGACGTGACGGATGAGGACAGCGACGTGGACGACGACGTCGACGAGCTCGGTGAAGGCGACGGCGAAGCGGACGCGCCGGTGGGCGCCGCCGTGAACCTCAACGACAACGATCCCGATCCGACGGCAGGCGCGTCGGACGTCGGCGGGCTGCCGGGCGGGCTCGATGACGACACGGACCGGCGCGGCGACGACCAGCACGAAGTGGGCGGCGGGCAGACGGGTATGGGGAAGGGCCCGACCGGTAGCTGAGCCCGTGCGGGCGCGCGATGTGGTGGTCGTGGTCAACACCCATTCGCGCCAAGCGCGGCACAAGCTCGACGATGTGCACGAGCTGTTGCGCAAGCACGGCGTGCCGGTCGCGGCGTTCCACGTCGCGCCGGACCACGACGAGCTCCGCCGGCACGTCAAGCGCGCGGCGAAAGGCGGCGCGGAGGCGATCCTGGTGGGCGGCGGCGACGGCACGATGGCGCAAGCCGTCAACGCGCTGGCGCACCGCGACGCGATCCTCGGCGTGCTGCCGCTCGGAACGGGCAACAGCTTCGCACAATCGATCGGGCTCGACGCGCACGATCTCGACGCCGCCGTCGCGACGGTCGCGCGCGGCAACGTGGCGTGCATCGATCTCGGCCGCGTGAACGGCACGTACTTCGCGAACTTCGCGACGATCGGTCTTTCGTCGGAGATCGCCGGCGCGACCCCGGCGAGCGTGAAGAACTGGTCCGGACCGATCGCGTATGCGCTCGCCGCGGTGCGGCCGCTGCTCACGCACGACGCGTTTCGCGCGCGCATTCGCTGGAAAGGCGGCCGCCTCGATCTGCGCACGCAGGACATCATCGTCGCGAACGGGCGCTTCTTCGGCTCGAACCCGGTGACGCCGGACGCGACGATCGTGGACGGCCGGTTGTCGCTGTTCACCACCGACGACCCGTCGCGATTCGGCGCGCTGCGCACGTACATCGCGTTCGGGATGCACGAACAGCACAAGCTCCGCCACGCGCACGTGGTGAACGCCGTGAAGTTCGACATTCGCACGCGCTCCAAGCAAATGATCAGCATCGACGGCTCGCTGCTCGAGAAGACGCCGGCGCGCTTTCGCGTCGCGCCGCGCGCGCTGCGCGTGTTCGTCCCCGAGCACGGCGTTGCGCTCGGGTAAGACGATGGAGACACGGCTGCTGCTCGCCGCGTTCGTCCTTGCGCTCGCGGCGCTGGCGCTCGGCGCGCACGTCGCGCAGCGCCCGCCGCCGCGCATCGATCTCGCCGCGGGCGTATTGCGCGGCACGGCGCTGCCGCTCGCGGTGTTCTTCACCGGCCTCGGCCGCTGGCCCGTGCTGCTCGGCCTGGGCGTGCTCGCGTTCGGCATCGGGATGACGCTCCGCACCGGACTGAGCGCGGTGGTCGTTCTGTACGGCGCGCAGGTCGCGTCGCAGGCGGCAACTGCGCTGGTGAAGCTCGCGTTCCACCGCATGCGGCCCGACACATGGCTCATCATCAAGGAAACCGACTTGTCCTATCCGAGCGGGCACGCGGTCACCGCGGTCGTGTTCTTTCTCGGCTTCGTGCTGCTCGCGTGGCACGCGCCGCTTCCGCGCCCGGTGGTGCTTCCCGTCGTCGCGGTTCTGTGCGTCTGCGCCGTCGGGATTCCGTGGTCGCGGCTCGCGCTCGGCGCGCACTATCTCACCGACGTCGCCGGCGGGCTGCTGCTCGGCGGCGCGTTCCTGTGCACCGCGTGCGCGGTGATCCTGCGCTTCGCGTCCGCACCCGCCGCGCCGTAAGACAGCCGCGGAGAACCGCGCGCTACGCGGACTCGATGATCTCGATCAGCCTCGGGTACACCAGGTCCGGCTTCGCCTGCGGCACCGCCGGCTCGATGATGTCGTGCATCTTCGGCAGCCCGTGCAGCACCACGCGCTCGTACCCCACGCCGCACGACCGCAGCGCGCGAAAACGGCGGCCGGCGTGCGCGTTGTTCACCACCGGATCGTTCGCGTTCTCCACCAGCACCACGCGCCGGCCGTGCTCGAGCGAGGCCGTTCGTTCCATCTCGGACGAGATCCGCAGCGACTCGCCGAGCGCCCGCGTCGCGAAACGGGGGTACCCGTGCGATGGCGGCTGGCGCTGCTTCCTGCGCGGATCCCACCAGCCGAACGCGTTGGGCGCCGTGCGCAGCAGCGCCCCGAACGCGTCGTTCGTGCCCGCCGGAAGCTCGCGAATGCCGGAGAACGGCGCGATCGCGACGCCCAGGTCGACGCGCGTGCGCGCGACGAGCCAGCCGGCGAGCGTCGCGCCGACCGAGATGCCCGCGACGACGACGCGCTCGCCGCACAGCGCGCCGATCACCACCGCCTGCAGCGCGACGGACTCGAGATCGGTCGCGCGCAGCTTTGCGATCGCGTCCGTCATCCGGTCGCGGTAGCCGTGGTACGGCAGCCGCAGGTTGATCACCGCGTGACCGCGCGCGTGCAGTTGCGGCGCGAGCACGTCGTACTGCGGCGGGCTGTTCGTGAGGCCGTGCAGCAGCACCACGGCGGTCGGCACGACATCGTCGTGCAGCCACCACCGCGAGCCGTGCGCGATCCGCGCATCGGCGCGCTCTTCCGCGGCGATCGCGTCGAGCAGCAGGCGCGCCTTCGTGAGGCGCTCGGACTGCACTAGATGCGCGGCACGCCGCGCATGACGATCTGCTCGAGCCAGCGCAGCGGGCGCGTGTTCCACGGATCGTGGCGGACGAGCGGGTCGACGAGGATCACTTCGAGCCCCGCGAGCTTCGCGCCGAGGACGTCGGTGAAGAGCTGGTCGCCGATCACGACCGCTTCGTGCGGCTTCAGCTCGAGCACGTTGAGCGCGCGCCGGAACCCGTGCGGCAACGGCTTGCGGGCGCGCGGGATGCACGGCACGCCCAGGTCCTTCGCCACCTGCGACGCCCACGGCGTGCCGTTGTTGGTGAGGACGAGCACACGCACGTCCGCCTGCTTCGCGCGCTCCACCCACAGCGCATCCTCCGCCAGCGGCGCGAGCGTGCGAAAGCCCACGAGCGTGTTGTCGAGGTCGACGATCGCACCGCGAATGCCCCGTTCGCGCAGCTGGCGCGGATCGATGCGGTTGATCGCCGGCGAGTAGAGTTGCGGTCGAAAGAAACCCAACGTCATCGTATCGTCGGTACCCGGTCTTTGGGCACGAGCACCGTCACGCCGCGGTTGACGATCGTGAACTCGGCCGGAAGCTTCGTGACGTGCTCGCTGTCCGCGTATACGGGATGGCCGTGGCCGTGGACGGAGCGCACGACGAAGCGCTTTCCGCGCACCGCGAGCGTGTCGGGCGCGTGCGGAAAGCGGCGCAGCGCGATCGCGGCGAGGATCCCGAACGCGTTCCACCAGTGCCGCACGTCGATCGAGTACAGCCAGAGCTGCCCGTCCTCCAGGCTCGCTTCGGGGTTGTCGACGACGCCGCCGAAGCGGTAGCTGTTGGCGACGGTCAGCTGGATCGCGCGCACGAGGCGCTTGCTGCCGTCCTCGGACTCGATCTCCAAGTGCAGCGGGCGCGCGAACCGCAGCGCGCGCAGCGTCGTGACGGGCACTGCGAGCATGCCGAGCCGCCGCTTCACGTCGCCGGTCTGCAGGCGCGTAACGCGCGTGGAGAGCCCCACCGACGCCTCGTTCCAGTAGTGCACGCCGTTGACGCAGCCCACGTCCAGCTCGAGCGGCACGCCGTCGTCCACCAGCGCCGCGACGGCGTCCGGATCAGTCGGAGCGCCCAGCGTGCGCGCCAGCTCGTTGAACGTCCCGAGCGGCAGGATCGCGAGCGGCAGCTTCGACTCGATCAGCCCGTCGAGCGCGGTGAGCAGCGTGCCGTCGCCGCCGCCGATCACCACCGCGTCGACCTGATCCTTGTGCGCCGTGATCGCCGACGACAGCTCGCCGGGCGGCGCGTCGCGCGCCAGCTCGACCACCTCGTGGCCGCGCTTGCGCAGCGCTTCGCTCGCGAGCCCCAGCGCCTCGCGGCCCCGGCGGGCACGCGCGTTGACCGCCAGAAGAACGCGTTTGGCCATACCGCTGCGTGTACCCCGGGCGGGCGGCGAACGAATCCCGGTCGCCGAACGCGCGCCGCAATGGCGCACCAGCTCGAGATCGTCTGGGTCGACGCGTTCACCACCACGCCGCTCGCGGGAAACGCGTGCGCCGTCATGCTCGACGCGCGCGGTCTCGATGACGCGACGATGCAAGCGATCGCGCGCGAGACGAACTTGTCGGAGACCAGCTTCGTGTTTCCGGGCGAGGGCGAGGCGGATTTCGTCGTGCGCTACTGGACGCCGGTCGGTGAGATCCCGCTCGCCG